>NZ_CP049861.1:2100000-2357642 GCF_011299615.1 Erysipelothrix sp. HDW6C
CTATGGACATGGAAATGCCCTGTGTAGAGGGTATCGATACTATCATAAAACATCCTGATGCAATTATATGGCACCTAAATCGTGCCGATTATCCGCGTAGTGGTGTTGTAAAACTGATGCGATCGCCTGTCTACAAGAATGTTACAGTTCGAAACGCCAATACCGTACGGGCCATCTATGCGCTTGTAAATGAAACATAAACATAAAAAAAGCCCACAATGCACAATCACGATAATCTATCGTGAAGCACATTGTGGGTTTTTGTTTATCGAATGAGCGTTACAATAAGTCCTGTTACAAATACCGAAGTAATTGTAACAGTAGAGAAACCTGCAATAATCATCTTTGGAAGAATCTGTGACTCAATTGCTTGAATCTCAGCCTCATCCGTTCCCACACTCTTCGCTGCTTCCTGACTAAGAATCATAGTTCCAGGGAAGCCATATAATGATGTTAGACCTACAGCAATCGCCATCAATGGGCTATACCCAAGCAATTTTCCTGCGATCGATGCAAATACAATACTTCCTGTTACACCAACAAGGAATGATAGCGTTAATGGAATGATAAGCTCAACTAAGTCTGTAACTGAGATTGTTGAAAGTGGACCAAAGATAATAATCATGATGGATAACATCATCAATCCATAAGCATCAATACCATTTAAGATGTTGGCTTTTAAGATTCCAAACTCACGAAGGGCAACACCCAAGATAAGTGCCACGATGAATGTGTTAAGAATCCCACCAGTAAGTCCGCTAATGTATGTTGCAAGTAACATGACAACCCCAACGATAAAGAGTGTTCCTGCTGTTGTTTGGAAGGCTGCAGGAAGCATCGTCTTGCTTCCATCTTCTTTTGCAACAACCTCAACAACCTCTAGGGTTCCATTGCGGTACTCTTTTTGAAGTCTTTGTGCTTCTTTCTTCAAAATAATCGATGTCAATGGGAATCCGATGATTCCTTGGAAAGCAGAAATTAAGACTGGTAATACCGCTACGGACACAAGTCCTAAGGCTAATGCGGCATCTTGAACCATAATAATGGATATCGTTCCACCACTGATACCACCAATAGCGGCAATTGCGTAGTTCAAACTCTCAAACATTGGACCAAACACAAGTAATGCAACAGTTATCCCAATGATTGCCGAGACACCAATAACAACTGTTTTCCATTGGCTTTTCAACTCTTTGATGCTGATCATTGTTCCAATATGAATAATGATAAAACCAAGAACGGTTGTTCCCAGTGTTAACAAGGATGAACTCTGCAAGATATCAGCAGGAATAAAGTTTGTTTTAAAACCAATCAGAAAGATAACAGACGCTACAAATAATGATGATAAAAGCGATTTTGTTCGCTTGGCGATGATGTCACTGACCGTCCATATAAGCATGACAGCAGTAAACGCTAAAACTGGATTCATATTTTTTCTCCTCTTATTTTAAACCACGGTCTGATAGGTAAACCCTAAGCCATGGACTTCTGAAACATTGTAGGCAATTACAAACGAACGCTTGTCAATTCCATCGATGATGGTCATGAGTTTTTGATACTCTTGACTTGATAGAACTACCATAAGCATTTCCTTATTGTTTCCGGTATAACCACCAGACACATTGAAGATTGTTACCCCACGGTTAATCTCCTTATAAATTGCATGCTTGATGGTATCAATATCTAATTCACTCATAATCAACACAGCTTTACTGCGCTTGAACCCCATTTCGAGGTAAGTCATGACAATGGATGTAATAATAAGTGAAACGACAGCATACAAGAATGCTTCTGTTCCAAAAACAAAAATATTGAAAATAACGATAATTGCATCCGTTATCAAAAGACCAACTGACTTGTTGATGTTGTAGTATTTTTTTAGAATCATAGGCGGAATTGTCGTTCCCCCACTTGATGCATTAATTTTATAAAGAATGGCAACTCCGGCTGCAAAGATGCTACTTCCGACTAATACCGAGAAGAAACGATCTTGAACAACCATAATTTCTGGAACAAGTGCCAACGAAATCGGCAATAAGATACTCCCAATCGCTGTCCGAATAAACACATCTTTCCCCAATAAGAAGTAGGTAAGAATTAACATAAGTCCATTCAGAACCATAACAGTTACTGCGCGATCAATCCCAGAGACTTGTTCTACAAGAATCCCAATCCCACTCACACCACCAGCAGCGATGTGATGGGGTCCCAGAAACATATTGATACTGATTCCAATTAATGCGAGCGCAAAAGCTACAATGGGAATCTGTTTGATTACTTTTGTGATTTCGTCTTTACTCATGATGCGTAATCCATTGCGTTCTTAACCAATTGATAACACAGTTCAACTGCTTTATGGAGTTCTGCAACAGGAATATACTCATCAATTGTGTGTATATTTTCGTATCCAATGGATAAGTTAACAACTTCTTTTCCCCTGGCGTTGAAGATGTTTGCATCACTTCCACCGCCACTGACCTCAAAACGAGGGTCAATTTCTAAATCACGAATTGCTGCACTTGCTTTTGCAACAATCGGTGTTTCGCGATCAAAGTAATAACCAACAGATTTAATATCGTAAGCAAATGACACTTCTGCCCCAAATTCGTGGGCTACCGCTTCAAATACATCATTCATATGTTGAATTTGTGCATCGAATTGTGAACGTTCGATTGAACGTGCTTCTGCTTTAATAAATACTTCCTCAGCAACAATGTTTGTTGCTGCGCCACCCGTAATGGTACCAATGTTTGCGGTAGTATAATCGGAAACACGCCCTAATTTCATACGTGAGATGGCAGTAGCCGCAACAGTAATGGCTGAAATTCCTTTTTCAGGTTCCAAACCAGCATGTGCAGTCTTTCCCTTAATATGAACATCAATTGATGCAAGTGTGGGGCTTGCGAGCGTAATGCTTCCTACAGGACCACCATTGTCTAGAACAAAGCCATGTTTTGCTTGCAAGAGATTGCTATCAAATGCGGCTGCTCCAATAAGTCCAATTTCTTCACCTGGTGTCAAAATAAATTCAATAGTTGTATGCGCAGCATTATTCTCAACAAGTCGTTCAATCAACTCGAGCATAATTGCGATACCTGCTTTATCATCAGCAGCTAAGATGGTAGGTCCGTCCGAATAAACGATGCCGTCCTTAACCTTTGGCACAATGCCGACTCCCGGCGAAACGGTGTCAGTGTGAGCTGAGAAGAATATGGGCGTTCCGTCCACATTCCCTGGTAGTGTGAATAAGAGATTGTTACCCCCAAGGCCAGTAGCACCCATTGAGTCATCCTCCATATAGTTCAATCCTAAGCTGGTGAATCTTTCAATTAAATAACGGTGAAACAAGCCTTCATTTCCTGACTCGGAATCTATGATGACCAAATCCATAAATGTTCTAACTAATCTACTTTCCATAACTACTATTTCCTCCTCCAAATTATGTAAATTCGCATTGTAGTCTTGCGGAAGTGTCGTTTCACAACCGCTGCCAATTACAAATGAATCGTAACATGACGAGCTAAAGTGACACTTTCGTTAGTCATATATGACTTAGAAAAAGTTATTTTTTTTTTGCGCTTTTTTCCTCCGGTTCTTTGAAAGCCCTTATCTTTGTGAACATTTTATCGGAGTTCACAAAATACACAGTCTTGTTCACATTTCTCTTATATTTCTTATTTTACTGTTTCACTCAACAATAGCAATCATAACGATTTATTTTTTTAGATTGTTTGTGTCGAGTTACCCTAAAAAAAAGTGTATACTTATATTAACAATAAGGAGGGGTTCTGTTGATGAGAATGAACGCCTATTTCAATATGATTCAAGATAATACCGGAGAAACAATACGAACAATCCGGACTAACTCAAATTTATCCCAACGAGAAGTTGGAGAACCCTTTCTCGGACAATCAAATATTGCCAAGATCGAACAAGGATTGACCGATCCTTCATACATCAATTTCATGAAGATACTTTACAATCTCAATGTAACACTTAATGAGTTTATGTTCCTTGCTGGTCATCATAAACAAAACCGTAAAGATAAAGTTCTAAACAACTTGGAACAATTTAATCATCTAAACGATATTAGCCTTGCCGAGGAAACCATTAAACTGTGTGATATTTGGTTTGCGGATACAGGCGATTTATTCTTCTCAGACTACGCAACTGTTCTTCGATGCTCTCTTTATGTCTCTCAGCACGAGCAGATTGAACTGGATACAACTCTTTTCGATCAACTCACAACTATATGGAATCGTATTCTCGCTATGGATGAGTGGTATTTGAATGAACTGTATCTTATCTCTTATGTCATTCTCTTGGTTCCATTTGATGGTGTTGTCGACGTTGCTGAAGAAGCGCTAAGACGCTTGGACGTATATGACCTCCATCTTGCCGAGACAATTCGTCAGCAAATTCATGGTATGCTTACCATTATGTTAACCATGCGTGGACAATATGAACTTGCCATCGAATATGCAGACCGCTACTTCACAACTAGTCAACACGCCATGTCTGGGAATGTGGCCATTTATACAAATATGTTTCGCGCCATCTCATACCTTCATTTGGGACAACGCGAAAAAGCAACCAAACTTGCGCGCATTTCAATTAGCATTGTTGCCCTTCTCCATCAAAATGAAAAAGAGACAATGTTGGAAGTCATGAAACGTGCAATAATCTCATTTCCTCCAGAAGAAATTGAACAGTGGTTTGATGATATTTATATTTAGCATATTTCTTCTCTTAAGATTCATCGCGTGATACGATAGATATAAGAAGGTGATAGCATGAAAAAGTCAATGACCTATGCAGTGAGTGGGCTTGTATTTATAGTCCTTATGTTTCTTGCAACACTGCAAGAAACACGAAGTATCAACAGTGACATAACTCACCGTGGATCTCAAAACATTTCTCAACAAGCACCGCTACGACTTCACGAAGAAAAGGCTGCATATTATGCCATTCGCAAGGATGACTTCACATTTAAAATTGTGCTATCCGCTGTTGCTTCATTACAAGTATTCATTGTATTGAATAAATTTCTACCCATACAAAATGAGAAAGCGCACGACTAAGTCGTGCGCTTTCTTTATAATACTGGTTTTCCATCTGCATAAATCTGTATTCTTTCAACTTGATTTTTTTTCTCATCCCAATACATTTGATACTCGTAAGAGTCATGCTTCAACATCAATTGAATTCGCGCCTTCATATCCTGCGGGATAGGCAGTGTCTCAATTTCACCAAGATCATACCAATCACACTGTCCCTCAGGACCATCACAAACCAATGTTCCAGTGAAATCATCACAAAAGTAGTCGTAATAGAGGTATTGTTCATTTTTTTCAGAATTGATATATCCCGACATCCCCTTTAATATGAGATCTTTGGCATGAAGCCCAGTTTCCTCAAGCAGTTCACGTTGTGCCGATTCATAAAAAGTCTCTGGAAAATCAACTTTACCACCGGGTGCGACAAGCCCATCAAAATCGCCTTTGTTTCGATCAATAAGAAGGATTTTCTGATCCTTAACTACGACAACAATATTCCAAAACCGATAATTTGTCGTTCCCATATGCTACCTCGCTGTATCTCTTCAAACCATTATACAGGATACTTGATACTTTTTCGATGGTTATCTTTGCATGAGCGTAGAAATAAATATCATGAAATGGTATATTCTAGTAAAGAGTGTCCGACACTAAAGGAGTATTATCATGAATCCAGAACTACAAGAACTACTTGAGACATTAGAAGCACGTTTCCATTCACACCCTGAGAGACATCAGGGCATATTATGGGATGATGTTGCTGCTCGTTTGCATGACAACCCTGAAAAGCTTCGTGTTTTGTTTGAAATGGAACTAACTGGCGGAGAACCTGATGTAGTCATGGTTGATTCTAAAACCAATGCTTTTGTATTTTTTGATTGCAGCAAAGAAAGCCCAAAAGGACGACGCAGTGTATGCTATGATCATCCAGCATTGGAAGCGCGTAAAGAGCACAAGCCAAAGAATAGTGCACTTAACATGGCAAAAGAAATGGGAATCACGATGCTTGATGAAGCACAAACACGGTTTCTTCAAACACTTGGTGATTTCGATACAAAGTCATCCAGTTGGATCATCACACCACCTTCGATTCGTAATTTAGGCGGTGCAATCTTCAGTGACTTCCGTTATCAAACCGTCTTTGTATACCATAATGGTGCCGATTCTTATTATGGCGCGCGTGGATTCCGAGGGGCAATCTCTATCTAATTAAAAAGGCGCTTAGGCGCCTTTATTCATGCTCATTATTTTGTAAGGGTTGACCACAACACGGACAATAACTCATTTCATCGGTAATAACTGGGAGTTTCGAGTTTTTGGGTTGTTGGAGTACTTTTGACTGTTCGATAAATCCTGCTGAAACAATACCCGTTGGAATGGCGGTTAAACCAATTCCTAAAAAGGTTATGACAGCACTCAAAATACGTCCCAAACTGGTTATGGGATAGATATCACCATAACCAACAGTTGTGATGGTGGACATCGCCCACCACATCGCCGACAGGGCATTGTTAAATTTATCCGGTTGAGCGACATGCTCTACATCATACATTAACATTGAAGCTACAAATATCAAGACAACAATAACGATAATGGATGACGCGAGCTGTGATGCTCGTGTTTTTAATACCCTCCCAATCAAGGTCAATGAGTTTGTATAACGATTAATTTTAAAGATTCGCAACAGACGCACAAGTTTAATTACTTTCAAGGTACCCACACTGATTCCAAAGAATGGAAGATAAAATGGGAGGATTGAAAACAAGTCAATCAAAGCCATTCCTGAACGTGCATACTTCAGTCGTGCCTTAGTTGGGGATAGATCAGGATAAATCAACTCTGCGGTCCACAATCTCAAGATGTACTCGATCGTAAAGAGAATAACAAAAACAGTCTCAGTTCCGTTCAAGAGTGATTTAAATTCAGTAGATATCTCAAATGTATTTAAGAATGCAACGATAACACTGATGATGACAAGAATCATTAAGAATGTATCGACAAGATTGGCAACAAATGTATTTTCATCATCCTCACGAATGATATTATAGATTCGTTGTTCAATAATTTTGTTATGTGTATGTTTCATACCATACCCCCTGACCCCATGTACTGGTTTCATTATATCAATTTCATGTACGTTTACAATATAAAAGCAAACGAAGCGAAATCGTTTGCTTTATGAGTGATTAGGGTTTAAAAACATGATGATAATAGAGATCAAAGATATTGGCAACAGTGAATGCGCTCAGACGGTATGCATCCAATTGACGATTCGTGACAATACAGGCATCATCTCGTACTGTACACCACGGAAAGGACGCCAACTCAAATCCGTTGTATGTGTAAGCACGCATGGGGTAAACGGATGAAAATGCCGTTATCATTGCCTGAACTGTATTGTCTTCCAATTCAAAATCGTAAACATCTCCGTTTAGAAACTGTCTTACAAATGCTTCAAGATGACGCGTATCAACGGTAGACTCAAGCCACTTATTATAAGCTTCATCCTCACGAATACGTGATTGTGGTATTACCCAGGATAAGGCATAAGGGGCATGAGAAGTGATCTCAGCAATTTTTTTGAGCCGATCTGGCACTTGAATAACATGACAATCCTTTACATAACCGGAGTTTTCACGATGTTGATGTCCACAAATAAGAATATCAATTCCCGTGATCGAACGCGCAATCTTATACGCCTCATCTTCTCCAGTCTGGTATTGCGTTTCATGTCCCGTAGATAAATCACATTCGATACCCCCGTGATATGAAACAACAATGACATCTACAGTGTCGCGAAGTGCTTCAACGTATTTCGCAATCCATTGTGGTGCTGACTGGCAGCGCAAATCTTTTGTATTGGCAAATGACGTCAACTGGGAGAGATTTGATGTTACTGCACCAATAATCGCAATGCGTTGTTTGCCTTTGGTGATGATTGTATACGGTTCAAAAAGATGATTATCTTGGTTATCGAAAATATTACAAGCAATAACCGGCATATCCAACTCTGACACACGATCTAAATAAAAATCTAAGCCATAGTCAAAGTCATGATTGCCAGGAACCATTGCATCAAATTTTATAGTATTAGCAATCTTAACGAGTTGATTCTCTCCTGCTTGATGATTCCAATATGTTGCATGCGGACTTCCAATAAAGAAGTCACCATTATCGATAAGAATCGTATTTTCAAAATCCCGTTCCAACAATACGTCAAGTCGCTCGGTGTTGTAGCCATGAATGTCAGAGGTCGCATAAATTTTCATATTATTTGAGTCGCTTTCTAAGCATTGCAGCGAATGTGTCAATAACAAACACTGTAACAATCACACCTAACAGAATAATACTTACACGGCCCCAGTTTCGCGCTTGAATCGCGAAAATGAGCGGTGCTCCAATACCACCTGCACCAACCAGTCCAAGGGTCGAAGCAGAACGAACGGCAATTTCGAAGTGGTTGACGATTAGACTTGCGAATATTGCAAGGACTTGAGGAATTCTGGCGAAGAAGAGGGTTTGCAAGAATCCAGCTCCGACTGACTCCATCGCCTCCACAGGTCCAAAGTCAATGGCCTCCATCTCTTCTGCGAAAAGTTTCCCCAGCATCCCAATTTGATGGGTTGCAATAGCAAGTACACCCGCAAAAGGTCCCGGACCGACAACTTTAACAAAGATGATCGCATAGATTAGTTCTGGAAAAGCTCTGAGTACACTAAGTATTATTTTAGCAACACGAGATATCACACCACCATTTTTCCATAAATTTTGCGCACTTAGGATTCCCACTGGAACTGCAATGATACTGGCAAAGAACGTTCCTAAGAAACCAATCCCCAAGGTAAGTATGAGAAGTGAAAACACATCTTCACCACTTCCATCATAAAAATACGACCATTCTGGTTTGAGTAGTCCTGAAAATACACCCCGTGCCAAGTCCCACGAAATCGAAGATAGCATGCTGTAGTCGACAGATATAAATGAAACGATAACAATCACAGCCAATACAGCCATAACCCATTTGTCTTTAATCATGCGTAACATATTACATCACCTTCTTTCGTAGTGATTCACTGATAGCATCACATAAGAAGACAATTGCTAAAATGATAATTATAATTACTGAAACACGATCATAGCGATCCTGAGCGAGTGCAGTACTTAAAAGGACACCAATCCCTCCAGCACCCACGTAACCGAGAATTGTCGAAGCACGTACGTTTACTTCTACAGCGTATATTGCATAACTAATGATACTTGGGAGTACCTGTGGGAATATCGCCCACCCCGCCGTTTGCAAACGGCTCGCTCCGATACTTTTCGTAGCCTCAATGGGTCCCAAATCGATGGTCTCAATGCTCTCATAGATAAGCTGCGAGACCATCCCAAATGTAAATACGGCAATCGTTAGAATACCTGTGACTTCGCCAATTCCAATGATTGCAACAAATAATGCAGCAAGAAGTAAGTTTGGAACTGTTCTAACAATACCAAGTAAAAACCGGATGATCTGTGAAAAGATATTATTTTCAGTCGCAAATTTTGTGGCTAGAAACGCAAACGGAATGGCAAATGCAGTTCCTAAAACTGTCCCGACAATTGACATTTGGATTGTTTTTATAACTGGATTAATGAGCTGGGGAACGTAAGAAAAATCAGGTTGCATAAACCGTTTCAAAAAAAGGACCATTTGATCAAGATTGCCCAACAATTCAAATAACGAAGCATCCGTTAATGAAATACACGCGGATACAAGAACCAACACCAACAATGTCGTCATAATCTGTTTGGGTAGTTTGTAATGTACTGTATCCTTAAGCTTCATCTTGGACTTCCTCTTTAAGGATATCAGCCCCATAGATTCCCATAAGAACTTCATCCGTTGCTTCAGTTGGTGTCCCGTCAAATACAACCTTTCCATCACGCAAACCGATAATACGAGTTGAAAATTGACGCGCTAACTCCACTGAGTGAACATTAATCAAGATTGTGACGGCATCACGTTCATTGATTTCTTTGAGGTCGTTCATGACGCGTGTGGTAGTAATGGGGTCAAGGGACGCAACGGGCTCATCCGCGAGGATTAAATTAGCTTGCTGAACAATAGTCCGTGCAATAGAAACACGCTGCTGTTGACCCCCCGACAACGCATCACATCGTTCGTGAAGTTTGTCTGATAGATTTACGCGAGCTAACGCATCGTTTACCAATGCATAGTCTTCCTTTGTAAAAAGACCTAAGATACTTCTCCAGCTTGAATAATAGCCCAAACGTCCTGATAGAACATTTCTTTGGACAGTGCTTCGCTTTACAAGGTTAAAACTTTGAAAAATCATCCCGATCTTTCGTCGTGCAATTTTCAAGTCTTTTTTATTCGCCTTGGTAATCGAAGTACCATTAACTAAAATCTCCCCTTCTGTCAATTCAATCAAACGATTAACGGTTCGAAGCATGGTGCTCTTTCCAGCACCGGATAAACCGATAATTGAGACAAACTCTCCCGATTCAATTGACAACGAAACACCATCTAAACCCACAACCCCATTGTCGTATGTCTTCGATGCATTGATAAATTCTAACATATTCATGCTCCTTCATATTCAAATAAAACACCCTTTGAGGTGTTTTATTGATGCTCAGTTTCAATACAATGGATTACTCTGCTGCTTTTTTAGCGTAAGTATCGATAGTATCGTAGTTCTTTTCATCTGCTTCAACATAGCCTTTATGACTCCACATTGACATTGCTTCAAGTCCTGCTTCATCTTTTGACATGTTTAAGAATACTTCTTTAATTTGTTTAATGAGTGCTTCGTCTGTTCCTGGCTTCACTGCAATTGCATCATTAGGAATGTCACCATCTGATAAATGAAGCACTTTGAGTTCATCCATTAAATTATGACCTTCAAATTTCCCTCCGAAGACAACACGCGCACCTTGGAATACAAATGCAGCATCTTGTTGACCATTTAATACAGCTGTGATTTCACTTGGAATATCATTGACGATTGTAAGTGTTGTTTCTGTAACAGGATCAATACCCGCCATACGCATTTCTGCAACAGGATAGATATAGCCACTTGCTGAGTTTGGTTGTAAGGTAACAATTTTTTTACCGACCAAATCTTGCAAAGTATTCAATCCACTGTCTTTTCTTACAAGAATCTCTGCTTTAAAGGTTCCAGTAAGTTTGTCCGCTTCTGGTAATCCAGTTTCCGGATTGAATGCACCAAGTTGTGAGGTTAAGATAGCTGTAGCAGCACCTTTTTCACGCGCTTGTAAATAAGCTGCTGGAGGCATGATTCCAATATCGACTTTTCCCGATGCCATGGCCTCAACAATTGTTGAATAATCCGTAGCCAATGTAACTTGAACTTCGCGACCTAATTTTTCGGATAGATACTCAGCAAATGGTTTTGCTTTTGCTTGCATACTTCCATCATTATTAGTCGGTACGAACTGTAATACGAGTGGTTTTTCAGCATCGTTTTTCGCTGAACAACCTGTCAGTACCACTGCAAATAAAAGTGCAGATAATACATATTTCATGAATTTTTTATTCATAATCTCCTCCGGTCATTTTGACTCTTAAATAGTACCACACTCTGTGTCATTTCCAAGTAATTTGCCGTAAACTTATGTAAAGTTTCTGTTAACAGACTCCACAATTCAGATTTCAGAGACTTTATCGTGTATCTCGATAAGAAACCCACATTCTAAAATGTGGGTTTCGCTGTTCGACCAATATACTCAGCAGCATATTGATCATTCTCATAAGTTATTTTTGTAACACTTGCATTTGGTAAACTTTCGTACAGATTTACTTCAATGCCCATCACTTTAAGAAGCATGGCCAATGTTACACCATGACTCACAATCATAATCACACTTTCTTCACGCTCATGAATCATTTTTAAGACGGACTCACAACGATTCTGTAACGTGTCGAGTGTCTCAGCTTCAAGATTCTCCGGACGATGAATACGACCCATGCGATGAAACATGCCCTTGTCCATAAATTCTTGCAGTGATGATTCATCCAGCATAAGTTTTTCCCAAAGACAGATTCCTTTAGCACCTTCTTCATTTCCAAAGTACAGTTCTCTCAGTTGTGTTGTCGTGATGTGTGGCTCTGCAACGACTCGAACCTCATTGACAAGATTTGCTGTATCAATTGCGCGCTTACTATCACTGGATACGATCAAATCTATTCTGTGATCCTTCAGATACTTCCCTAGTTGCTGAGCACCCTCAATTCCTTCTTGTGTTAGATCAATATCCGACCATCCTTGCATGCGGCCAAAATGATTGAATAATGTTTGGCCATGCCGCACAAGATAAAGAGTCTTAGGCTTGTACTGGCTCATTGACATTCTTTTTGAAAAGACCCAATAAGAGCGCAGTTACGATTGTTCCAACAATAATTGCAACTGTAAACCATATCTTTCCATCTACAACAGGTAATGTAATAAAACTTCCGTGTGGAACCGGTGATTTAACATTCCCTAAGGCTGCAATAACTGCCCCTGTTGCAGTACCGATCATGGTTGCAGGAAGCACATGTTTCAAATCGGATACAGCAAAGGGAATTGCCCCTTCTGTGATTCCAAAGAACCCCATAAGCCCTGCAGTCTTCGCAGTTGTTCGCTCAGCATCTGTCCATTTATTTTTAAAGATAAGTGTTGAAAGGAAAATCCCCATCGGTGGAATCCCTGGACAAACGCGATAGATACCGTTTGGCTCATAAATTCCTTGGCTCATCATAGCGATTGTAAACATCGTAACTGTTTTCGATACAGGTCCACCCATATCAAATGCATTCATAAATCCAATTGCGATTGCCAACAAGACTTTATTTGTCCCATTTAGATTGGCTAAGAAATTAGTTAACCATTCCATCACTGTGCTTAATGGATTCGCAATAATATAAATATAGCCAATTCCCACAACACCAGTTGCCAGAATGGGGATAATTAATATAGGCATAATGGTGCGAATGGAGTGATGTACCTTCCATCCTTTCATCCATTTTACGAAATAACCAACAACAATTCCAAGGAGTAGTGCTCCCAGGAATCCAGCTTTTGCCCCTGTCTCACCTACTGGGTTATTTGAAACAAACCCAAGAATGAACCCCGGTACAAGCCCTGGACGTCCCGCAATTGAGTACGCAACATACGCTCCCAGAATTGGAATCATCATATTTAAAGCTGCTTTACCGAGAAGGTTAAGGTTCTGCATAAATGGATTGGTTACAACGTATCCCGTATCCGTAGCAGTACCACCAATTAATGAAATTGAGAATAAAATTCCCCCAACAACGACTGCAGGCATCATATATGATGTCCCCGTCATTAATGCTTTCTGTATATCTTTAAATACTTTCTTTGTATTCGACACACTAACTTCCTCCTATATTATGCTAATCCGTAGTGTTTCAAAGCAGCATCGATGACAGCTCCAGCATTGGATATCGCATCGTTAACTTCCGCATTGAAGATATTACTGTCTTCAAATCGTTCTTCGCCCTCTATTGAGATACTTACAGCAAGAATGATCATATCTGCTTCAGCAATTGTTTCTTCTGATAACTCGTTTTCAACCCCAATACTTCCTTGTGTTTCAAATTGATGTTCATAACCACGGCGTTCACACTCAGCAATGAGCGCTTCTTGAGCCATGTATGTATGGGCAATCCCTGTAGGACATGCTGTTATTCCAATTACTTTCATATTTTGTCTTCCTCTCTTAAGTCTTGATTAATTTTATCAAGCACTTCGAATGCTGCTTCCGATGTTTGGCAAGCTAGCAAGCTGTTTATAAATGTTTCTTTCATAAGATTTCTGCTGATGCGTGATAGGAACTTCAGGTGCAGTGCATCATTGTCGTGTCCTTTAACGCCCAACAAGAATACAAGACGAATTGCTTTCTCGTCATCACTCCATAGAATCGGTTCTTCAATTTTCGCAAAAACAATGAATGGTTCAACAACCACGTCACTTTTCCCATGGGGAATTGCAACTTCATTTCCGATTGCTGTTGAGAACTCTTCTTCTCTTTTATTCACAGCGGAAACAAACTGTTCCGTATCCGTGATAAGTCCTTGATTCAATAATTCATGTGATAGCTTCGCAATCACATCTTGATAGTCTTGATATTTTTCGTTTACAAATACTAATTCTTTACGTAGCATTTTAGTCCTCCGCTATTAGAAACTCAATAAAGTCTTGAGTTGTCATCCCTGTTGCTAAACGCTGTGCGAGTTTGTCAGATTTTATGAGAGCATAAATTTCTTCCAAAATACCACGTGATACATAGAGATCATTTTCGGCAACATTGAAGAATATTGCCATTCTTATTGAGTGATTATTCCATTTAATGGGGGTATCACTAAACCATACCGCAACAGATGTTTGCAGTACGTGTTTGAGTTGCCCGTGGGGAATCGCAATACCATGGTTGGTATCTGTTCCCCCTGCACTTTCGCGCTGCAATACTGATGTAAGATAATGTTGGTCAACATAACCTTGTGCTTCAAGTTTGCCAACCATAAGCTTGATGATATTTTCTTTATTCATATGTTCTTCCGATTTTGTGACTAACGACGGAATTAAAAATTTTCGCAGTGTTTTAAAGGAGCTGGATGTGTAATCGTCACTGGCAAGAAACCGCTCGCCATAAAACGCACTGATGTTCTTGATATCTTCATCGCCAATCAACGGTGAGACGTGAATGGTGGGGACATTTGTAATTGATAAATCAACGGTGGTAATGATAAAGTCTACCGCACTGACATCAGCATGTTCTGCTTTGTCAACTGTTGCTGTTTCAATAATGTCCAATGGTGGGAGAATTTTACGAATGCGATTCAGAATCATTTGTGAGGTCGTATAGCCATTGGTGCAGATGATGAGGACGCGTTTGCTGCGTTGTTCTAAGTCCACTATATTTTGGAAGTGAATCATCAAAAATCCAACTTCATCTTCTGTAAATCGTACCCCGAGATGCTCACTTTCACTTTCCAGAACCAACCATGTCAAATTAAACATCATGCCAAATTCTAACTTTATCTGATTGGTCAAGTTGTTTTTAATGTTAACTCCAGTTTTCAGACGAAATACGGCTGCGTTTAAATGATGCAGGATGTTTTGAACATTTTCTTGATATTTGAAAATCTCGATCCCTGTTAAACGTTCCATCTTGGCAATGATGTTTAAGAAACTGTCATTGTATTCGAAATAACCTTTTCGATAGTTTACAAACTCAATTCGATTGGCAATCAAATGTTGCGAGAGAAACTTACAGTCGGCATCACTGAAAGTTACAGGGTAATGCGATGAGATAATGGAAAGGATTTCTTTGGCAAGAAGAATATTGGGGAGTTCCATAATTTCGTTCAAAAACAAGTTTTGATACGACTCATTGATACTCTTTCCTTTACTGCTACGAAAGGTCATAACGACCAGTGTGTTAATAATATTAATCAGATAGTGATCTGCAGGTACATATATCCGCGATTCACTAAATTCCTTGGTGATGTCATAGCAAGTGTCCACAAGCTGATTGCCATACGTCTGGCGTAAAAAATCAAGAATACTACTCAAGTAGCGTTTGTTTCCCAATCGTTTAATGGCGTAGTCATTGAATTGAATCAGCAGTTGTTGCTGTTCTTCTTCAGTACCTTCAATGTGGATTCCAGCTTTACTGATAATCAAACGGGCTGTGCTCCCATTTTCAATGGATCGTTTGATAATATCGAGATCATTACGAATTGAACTGACGGAAACATAGAACATGTTTGACAACTCACTCATCGTACGACGCGCTTCATCGACAATTAAGAGTTTTGCGATCGCTTCACGTCGCGATTCAGTGTCACTTACTTTTTCAAGTGATTCCACAGCTTCAAGAGCATGATGCTCTGTTTGCTCCACTGCCAATCCCTTGCCAGGAATCGATTTCAGTCGATATCCACTGGCTTCTAAATCTGGAGTAATGGTTTCAATATCGGCATAGACCGTCCGTTTTGATACGCCGAGTATATTTGCATACTCAGCAACCGTCATAATCCGTTGTTGCTGTTTTAACAGTGCTATCAATTTGCGTTGCCGTGTTGTTACCATTATTGTTACTCCGATCTATTGAATTTGATTGACAAATACCTGCAATGATTGTTTAAGGGCAATCACATCTTGTGCAAGGATGTCTTCTTTTTTGAAAATGCCTCCTGCTGTACCAATGTATTGATATCCCGATTCAAAATGCTGTTTAACATTTTGCGCATTTACACCACCCACTGCCATTAACTTTAGCTTCCCTAAGGGTTCCATAACTTTATTGGCATAGGCCATACTAAATTCATTGGCTGGGAATACTTTAACAATGTCTGCTCCAAACCTGAATTGTTGCATAATTTCCGTTGGTGTCAGTGCAGCTGGAACGGCTATAACATCGTGGTCATGGCAATATTGAATCATTGCTTCTGTAAACGATATTGGTGATAGCACGAATCGTGCACCCGCCTTAATGGCCTGTTCCAGTTCGTCTGCTGTTACAACTGTTCCAGCTCCGATATTAAGTCTATCGTTAAACTCTTTGGAAATTCTTGCAAGTGTGCCCAAAGCATCAGGAGAGTTGAGTGTTATTTCAACATTCTTTACATCGCTTCCAGCCAACACCTCGCAGACTGTCTTCACTTGTTCATACGTGTATCCACGTAAAATCATTGTTGCATTACCTAACATATTTATACCTCCATGAACCCATTATAATGTGTTTAATTCTTGGCACCGACTACATCATTGCAACATCATCTTGCAATTTTTTGTCGTCGATACACATCGAGAATTTCGTCCTTAATTTCTGGATCAATGGATGTAGTTTGTAAGTAGTGCACTGCATTGTCTGTTTCGATGTCACTATCATATACCAAAGCAGCCGCAATTGTCTCAATTAAAACATTGGAATGAAGGTTGCGATCAATCATGATATTTAGTGGTTTAATAAATCGTTCTGTTGGACCCAGCTTGCGAATCACATCTCGAGTATTGCGTTCAATTGTGTCAGCAATCTCAGTGTTGGAGAATTTTCGAAAAGCATTCATTGCAAACTCATGTTGCTCTTCAAGAGGCACTTTAAAATAAAATGCTAAGGCCTGGTTCAAGGTATCCAAGTATTGATGTGCTTTATGGTTAATGGTTGGATCATTGGCTGCTTCATGCAGATAGGTGTAACCTTTAAGGTAACCCAAATACGCAATGATTGCGGAGAGTCCGTTGTATGTAAATATCTTACGTTCCATAAATTGCGCAAAGTCAGCAATGGGTATCGATGGCATGAAAATATCTTGCGTACCAGTGCGGGCATCATAGGGTAAGTACGTGATGTCTTCGGACATAATATCGCACAATGATACAGTATTGGTTGTACAGAAAATTGCAAATGGGATAATATTTGCTGTTATTCCATGGACCTCAAATAAATTTCGAAGAAATCCTCCCGTATCGGTTCCATTCTCAAATGTTGCAAGCAAGGGGATATCCTTGAAGTGTCTTACAATCCAGTCTACCACTTCAGGAAGATTGCTTTCCCCAACCGAGATAGCAATACAATCAAAATCATCGACGTCAAATTCCGCTTCCATAGAATAGGCTTTATAACTTGAGATTATCTTTGAGGCACGCTTTTCGCCATAGTAATCTATAGTATAAGTACCCAACTCATTAAGTTGTGTTACTAGCTCTCTATCCTTATCCACGAAGGTTATCAAACTTTTTGAATCAAGATATTGCGGTATAAACCCTCGCCCTGTCTGTCCTGCACCAATAATTAAGACTTTACGCATGTTCCACCGCATTGATTGCTTCTGTGATTAAGGCGTAGCATTGGTCCTCGAGGTTCCAGACATTCTCGCGACGCGTTTCACGTATCTCAACTGAAACGTAGACTGTGTCTTGATGATTGCTTGTTGCATTCAATGTTTTGAGAATGCTGTTTGCATAATCTTGATTGAGAAAACCAGCAGGATCGATGTCCATATGCCAATCACCGTAGCACTCATCATCCTTATCCAGTACAGCATTTGAGAAGTGGACACGCGATATATATGGGGCAAGTGTTTGCAAGGATGTCGCTACCTGATCTTCATTCAACATGACATGGGCACTATCCCAGCAGATTGAAAGTTTTCCGGTTGTAAATAACGATTGGTCAAACCGTTTCAAAAAATCATGTGTTTGAGATGTGGTTCCAATTACATTATTTTTGTGAGCAAAAGCATCCAAGGGCTCAATGATAATATTTATTTCTTTATCTTGCATCGCAATATAGTCAAGAATCTCATGAACCGACTTTTCGAATGCATTCATCTCTGCAGACCTGTCGCCCTTTGTTTTTCCGCTAGCAATACCGATTGTATGAACATGTGTCTTGATGGATTGATCGATCATTTGTTTGATTCGAGTTATTGTAGCAACTCGCAATGTTTCATCAGTACTTGCAGCACACAACCCCTCACGATCCAATTGCCCAGTCAACCAATAAACCGTTTGCCATTGATTTAAACGATTGAAAACAGGAACCAATGCATCTCCCTCGACGACACGGGTTTCAATACCATCATAGCGTCCAGATTTTGAAATGTGTTCATACACTGAAATCAAATCTGATTCATCTTTCGTCAGTGGGTCGCATACATTTGAAACGAGTAGTGCTTTCTTATAAGTAATTGTCATAAATTTACCTCCACCTTAATCTTAGGAGGAATCATGGCGTGCAAACACTAAAAAACTGCAACAATGAATGTTGCAGTTTTGTTTAAGTCTATTACTGTTTCCACATATATCCAACACCGCGAACGGTACGGATTTGATGATTTGGCATTTTACGACGAATGTTTTTAATATGAACATCAATCGTACGCGTATTAAAGTCAACAGCTTCCATTTGAGCTTCACCGAAAAGTGATTCGACAATATCATCACGCGATACCACACGATTGTTGCAATCCAACAGAACATTTACAATATCCCATTCGGTAGTTGTAAGGTTCTCGCTATTTTGGACTCCAGAATTGATTTGATTGAATCGCGCATCTCCAGATAACATGTTGTAGCGCGCTACTGCATCGATTGTATTACTGTTTGTTTGGCAATCATTCATAATGTATTCACAGATAACATCTAAGCAACGATCTTTTGTTAAGAATAGATTGACAGAGTCGCTAAGTGCTTCCACTGCCTTCTCATCAGAGTAATCAGTAAGTAACACACGACGAACATCTCGGTTTCTATTTTTGGCTACGCGTAGAAGTCCCATGCCTTGCATATCATCAACGCCATCTTCAATATGATACTCAGATATAATTAAGCGGTATTGGTTACTTAAAATCATTTGCAATGCTTGGTCGATTGTATTTGTAATGTCTACCTCGCAGTTCTTCTCTGTGTTTAGTTTTGATTGTAATCCTTTTGCAAAGTTTACATCATTGTCAATTACGAGTACTTTAATTTTTCGATAAGTCATAATGTGTTTCCTTTCTGCTCATTAAGCATTCCCATTCATAGGATTTAGTTAAACATTTGTTCTCTAACTGGTGCCGCTTTTTGATCTCGCAATTTGTATTATTGCGCTTGAACTTTGTGATGCACATTGAACATAATCTTCATGTTTACATTACCATCTTAATACACCTTCTTGAAGAAGTGAAACAACGAATCTCTATACAAGATATTACTAAAAGTTATAATATCTTTAAACGGCATTGGAAGTGGATATTTTTAATGGTCAGGTGCAAGTTTACACTGAAAAATACTTTTGAAATCATACTTGAAATTCATATATTTTACATAAGCTATAAAAAAAACTTACTGTTCAGTAAGTTTAGTTACATGCAAAGCCTTCATCAAAGGCCTCCTCATAGATATCATAAATATTATCATCACTCTCATCATCAACATCGTAAATTTGAAGCGTACCATCCGCTCCTTCTGTATACTTAACACCAATGAAATAGTATTCTGATTTGTTATTCCCATATCTATTCTGATAATTGACAGTATAGATTGCGCCTTTACCATTCGCAGCTTGGCATCCTTGATAGAATTCCGTCGTAAAACTGGTTATATAATTATGTGTTACTTTATATTGATAATTGTAATTAACATAAGATAGTAAATAGTCGTCAATTGTTCCTGAACTAATATTTGCTCGGCTTGGACTTGCACCACTTGCTCCAGAGTAATAGGTAGCACCTGAGCGGTAGGTCGCACCTGAGCGATAACTTGCTCCAGAGTTTCCAACGATTGGTGGTGTTTGTGTTCCTGTTGTAGGTGATTGTGTCCCCGTTTGTGGAACAGTTGGTTTATCCGTACCTGTTTGACTTTTTGGTGTTTCACCCTTGGTTGTCTGATTAGCTGTTTCGACACCGGGTGTCTGTTGTGTTGGGTTAACGCCTTGTGTAGGGTTGTTTTGGAGTAAAAGATAGATTACTGCCCCGCTAGTAATGTCACCATCAATGAAAGTGCACCGATGATGATTTTATTCATTTTTCTCAAAATATTCCTCAGTTCTAATCCCCTGTCAGTATATTGTAGACCTTTAGATAATAAAGTCAAATTTGGTTAAATGTTCACATGCTTGCGTGAGCCGTTATCCTTTCAGTACCCGAACAGAATAAAAAAGCAGTAACGCATCAATATATGCATTACCGCTTCTGTTGACTAATATAGAGAATATCATGGCCAGCACTATTGGTACGATGCCATGTAATGAAATCATTATAGAATACTTGTGCAGTACGCGATAGTTTCGGAATGACTGCTTTCTCAACTCGTTTCAGCCATGATAGCCATACTGTGAGATCAATACACAACGCATGTTCAATATCGAAGAATGATTGAATTTCGCCACTGACAGGATGAACGCAAGGAAAAAGAATATCAATGGTTGGTAGAATCCACTGAAGCATAGCCTCCTGTTCAATTACAAGTACAGATTCACTTTTGCAAATGGACTCACTATCGCTTAGATTGAATGAGATTCCACTCATGGTTGAATCGCCTTTTTGTAGGACGTAAAACGTATTCGTAGATACTCGCCCACCTCAACGGCAATATGTGTCAGTGCAAGTACGAGAACAAAGCGCATCAATCCAAACTGCATCCAAACAGAACCCAGTCCGATCACACCAAAGAACCATTCACAAAATGTCAAAATGAGGAGGTGTCCAAAGTAATAATTGGTACTCCAGCGTCGTAGTACTTTAGTATTAAAAGGAACCGTAACATTTAAGGTACATACCCACTTAAAAATAAAATAACTAAGGGGTGCTAAGAAAACTAGTGCGTTACTATCATGACCACGATTGTAGTAGATCCATGTGCCTTCGGCAATAAGTCCAGCTAGAGATAAAAGCATGCCAAGCCACAGAGTACGCTTGGTTGATTTATTGTCTTGATCACTGATCACATACCCAATGGTAATAAAAATCGGTGCAAAGAAGAGCCCATTACGGGGTGTTACAAAAATACCAAGATAGGTGTCAATAAGCGTCAACAAGTAGGTATTGGCAATGAGTTCGCGGTGCGTCTCAAGGCACGCAAATGCATAAAGTAAGATAACCAAAACGTAGACAATGCGTTTGCTCATATGCTTCATCAAATAGTCAACGAACCAAAGTCCAAAAAGCAGTGCAGGAATATACCAAAGATGATAGTATGCCCCAATATAAAAGAATGCAATAACCAATGCAACAGGATAGAGATAAAGGGGAATATCAAAGTTAGCCGCAATGTATTGCAATCCAAGCGGAAGATATACAAGGCTCCAAAAACAATAAATTTTGAAAATCGACTTAACGTACTGCTTCAGATATTGAGGATTGGATTTCATTTTATGTCGTACAAAGAAAGCTGATGAGACAAAGAACAGTGGTGTAGCGACACGACAGATCCCATTTACAAATACATGATTTACCAAAGGCCAATGTTCAAATATCGGACCTACGTGGATAATTATGACCATAATTGCAGCGATATACTTCATGATATCAATACTGGAACTATTATTATCATTTTTACCTGCAAACATACAATCACCCCGTTCGTTACTTACAGTCTACGTGACAAGAGTTAAAAAAGTATGTAATAAGTCTTAACAAATCCTTAAATCGTTAGCGCTTTTGTTATACTTCATCGTTTCGATGGTGATTTCCTTTAGGTATTGCGATGCGAAATGCGATTATATTCCCATTTAACGTGACACTTAAGGCGCAATCAACAAGTTCAAGCAATTCTTTAACAATCGCTAAACCAAGCCCCGACGCTGATTGACTTCGTGCCAAATCATCACGATATGTACGCTCAAACAAACGCTCAATGTCAATGTTGTGGTTTTTGGGTATGCCGTTCTCAAATGAAATAAGATAGTTATTTGTTTCTATAGTAGTCCGAATGGTAAATGGACCCCGCCCATATTTAAGTGCATTACGAATTAAATTGCTATAGACGCGCTGCAGCACCTGCGCATCACTCCATACAATATGTGCCTCATCAGGAACTGAAATAATAACACTCTCAAAATGTGTGGATAATTCATCATAGTAAAGGGCAAGCTGGTTTTGAAGGACCACAAAGGGATTAATTCGTTCAAGGTTGAGTGGATACTCGTGGGATGCAACCAAACTCATGGTATAAAAGTTTTCAATCAGAAGATTCAACGTCTTGATGCGATCCTCTATAATTTTCAAGTAGCGCTGCCGATCATCAATATGTTCGTTATTTTGAAGCATCTGAACATATCCGAGCATCGAAGTAAGTGGAGTTTTAAAGTCATGGGCAATTGAGGAAATCATCGTTTTATTTTGATTATCGATAAGTTTGTTGGTGGATTCGGTCTTCGCAATAAGTTGAATCAAGCGATTGACCTCCCCTAACAATTCACTCTCATCGCGATTATTTCCAGACTTACGCACTTCCATGCGTGAATTACCTTCATTCACAATATGAAGATGGCGATTGATACTTTTAATCTGCGCGCGATAGTAGAATGTTCGAACAGCAAAATAAATCATGAGAATGCTAAGAATTATAACTAACCACTCCATACGGCCTCCTTAATGTGACTCTTTGAATAGAACATAAGACAAGATTACAGCAGATGCAAGGGATACCATTGTAATGGACAGTGCAATAAGAAGCGACGCACCACCACCTGAAATGATATTTTGCATCATATCCCCTAATGAGAAATTAAGAATAATTCGTGCAACACGACTGTACATTGCATTGGTACGCAATGTTGAGGAAAGACTTTGTCCCGTAAGCGCAAGATATGCTAACAATGACATCGACGTTGTATGCGTAAAGACTACCGCGACACCCGAAAATGCAATAGCGCAAATGATTCGCAGCATTCTAATTATTGTAAGTAGGTATACTGCTTGAATGTTGGTATCATTTTGAATGAACATTGTATACTGCATGACACTTAAGTAAATACTAAACACGATATAGTAAAACAACAGCCATAGAATACTAATGATTAGTTTTCCAAGGATATAGGACAACTTTGAAACGTTCATACTAAGAATGCTGCCCAGTGTACGATTCTTGGTATCCGCAAGATACACATAAGCAAAGATTGGCGTAGCAATGATGAACCACACCAGATTTTGAAATTCATAACCCGCAATAGCGACATCAACCTCACCACTCACGGATCCAATGGTAAGCAAGAGAAACAGACACGATGCGATTACTACTAATCGCACACTTTTTGTTCGACGCAAACGGTACAATTCCGCTTTAATATAATTAATCATACACATCACCCGCGATTAAGCCTAAGTAGTAATCATCGATTGCAACTTCCTGCACATAAATACCAAAAATACGAATGCCGTTATCAACGAGTGTCTTCGCAATGATATCGGGCTGATCAATAAAACTATAGAGTACCAGTTCTTTATCCATACCAACACGATAATCTGTAATCCCCAGCTGCTGTTCGAGAATTAAGCATGTCTTTTCGGTTGCATCAACTTTGAGGTGCAGGACTCGCTGACTTTTTAACTCCAAGTGATGCCGCTCAATCGTCTCTAAAATGCGACCATTATGCATGAAGCAAAACTTCGTACAGAGATTTTTAAGGTTTCCTAAGGATGTCGAGGAAATCAAAACTGTTGTTCCGAAGTCTTCATTTAAACTTGCGACCAAGCGCCAAAAATTTATCGACGCCTGTGAGTCAAGGCCTTGTGTAGGTTCATCAAAAATGAGAATATCTGGATTTCCCATAATCGTTGCAGCCAGTTTCAGCCGTTGTTTTTTCCCTACACTTAGATCGCGATACAAGATATCATGCATCTCGAGATCTAAAAGTCCCATAACACGTTCTACTTCGCCACGATCGAAAATTCCTTTTGCCTTTCGAATGTATTCCAAGTTCTCAAATATCGTAAGTTCGGAAAAGAAATTATCATTCAATACATAGCCGATATTCTTCCGTTCAAGACTTGTAGCACCATATCGATAATTGCCCTGAATCACAACATCTCCGGATGATTTGGGTGTCATGCCGGCAATTATTTTAAATAGCGTCGATTTACCAGCCTCATCTTTACCAATAAACCCACAAATTTCCCCGCGGACTATCGAAAGATTGACACGACGTAATGCCTCGGTTCTCTTGTAATGCTTGGTTACCATGTTAAGTTGAATTATAGCCATCTGTACCCTATTCTATGCTCATTTTGAAGCCAATTCCCCACACTGTTTCGATCATTTCATTATCACCGGTTATTGCTTTTATTTTCGTTCTTAATCGTGATATATGAACGGTGATAGTATTATCGTCACCAAAATATGGTTCTTCCCATATTGTTTCATAAAGATTTGATTTTGTAAAAACACGGTTTGGATGTGACAACAGAAGGCATAACATGTCATGTTCCTTTCGGGTTAAATCCATGCACTGATTATCCAATGATATTTCATATGTGTCCGAACGAATTTCAAATCTACCAACGCGATTTGTCGTTACCATCTCACTTGCACCGTGTTTTCTTAATAATGCACTTACTCGCGCAATAACTTCTTTTGTTTCGAATGGTTTTGCAATATAGTCGTTCGCCCCTAACTCAAGGACATCCACCAAAACAGAGACGTCATTTTTCGCGGTTATCACAATGATAGGAATTTGGGACTGCGTTCTAATTTTTGTAATCAAGGATTCTCCAGAAATACCTGGAAGCATGAGATCAAGAACAATCAAATCGAACGACTCACTTGCAAAGAGTCTCAAGGCTTCTGTCCCAGAAAACACTTGTGTCACCGTGTGCAAAGGTCGCAACAACTCGTGTAACATATCATTTATAATATTGTCATCCTCAACCACTAATATTCTTGCCATAAATACTCACCATCCACATTTCCATCATTATATCATATCTGAAAACCTTCTCCTCATTCAGCATTGCAAATAAAAAAGCGCCTTAGCGCTCTTGTTTCATCTTTAGATCATAATCAAACTATGCTTCGTCTTCGGTTCCCAAGTAGAATATTTCTTCTACTGGTACTCCAAAATACTCAGCGATTTTTAATGATGATGTGATGCTTGGCAAAAACTTACCTTTTTCAATCGCATTGATTGATTGTCGGGAAATCCCTACAATATCTGCTAATTGTTGTTGGGTAATCTTACCATTTCCAGTTCGAAACTGTTTTAATTTATTCAATACTATTTTTTCTTTCATAATGACCCCTCATGTAAACTTAGTTTGACGCATCTATCATATGTATTTTTATGAAATAAGTCAAGTTTAACGACCTACATAAAGAAAATCACATGTTTGGACATGTGACTTCTTATTTTGATTTTGGAATTTCAAGAATTTCAGGTGCTTGTTCATAAATCGCAAGCATATAACGGTTATCATGGTCACTCTCGTAAATTATTTTCTCAAATGTAAATAATACGATTGTTACTGCGGACTTTCCAGATGCGTCAGTTTGTTTACTCTCTATGCCAAGTGTCCCTTCAACGATTTCAATTATTGCATTATCATAATCGACTGAAAGTAGTTCTTGTTTTACTGCAGCAATCGCGTTGGGTAATGTATCCAATTCCACCATTTTTTTTGCAATTTCAGAATTATCATTTGAATCTGAGTATTGCTTTATCATTTCTTCTCTTTTTGTTTGATAGTCTTCCAAGGACGATGTTGTCACATGGCGTTTTTCAGTTTTCTTCCCATCAACGGACATCATGATGTCTACTACAGAATAAACAGTGTCCTCAATGATGTAAGCTGATGACCCTTCAAATTGCGATTTTCGAACACTGCCCTTGGGATCGATTGTAACTTCGTTTTGAATTTTTGAGTCACTCTCTTTTGATGATGAGACAAAGGACAATGTATGGATGGAGTCAAAAGTATCAAAATAGGCATCCAGGAATTCATGTGCACTTTCATTGGTAGAAAGTGCCTTCTTTACATCTTGTAAAGTCATCGCCGCAATAAAGTTCTTGGGTTCTGAATAGCCTGTTTCGGGAAGTTGTTCCGATTGAGTTGATGAGCATGCTGTGAGCAATATCAATGCACTCAGCAAACACGTTATTCGTTTCATGACTTTCACCTCGGTATCTATTACTGCGATACTCTATCATGACACGCTTGTAATTTCACCAAATTGTCACAAAACGACTGATTAATGTCTTTAATGGCATCAATTTTACACTTTGAGGCGCATATCGTTTATAATTTACATATATATAGAATGTGATGAGGGTCAAAATGAAAATCAAATACTACAACCATATCCAATTTCTAGTCATCGGACTAATTTTAATCGTCATGGGCGGATTTATTTTTTCTCAACCGCTATCGGCAACCCGATCAATGCTTAATCTCTTTGGAATGCTCTTTATTCTAATTGGGGTCATTCGTTTTACTGGCTTTGTGCTTTCATCAATCTTTAAGTCACACGAAAACAAACCCCAGAAATATGAAGACCTATCCAATGCGGTTGGAAACATTGTATTTGGATTAATTATTATCAATACACCAGGTATTCAATTGCGATTATTTGTTACATTAATTGGTGCTTATGCGCTCTTCTTTGGCCTCATTCTTGGTGTAACTTATTTGTTCTATCTTAAGGATGGTGTAAGCGGTCGCCTCCCAAAATTAATTTTAAGTCTTTTTTATTGTGCGTTTGGTATCACCTTTCTTCTTGCCCCAAGCCAACTTTTAGCACAAGTTTTTGACATCATTGCTCTATTCCTTATTTTCTATGGGTTGATGTATATCAAGGAATTCTTACAGGCCATCCTGCCAGATTCCATCGCACAAAAGTTTAAGAGTCGCATTCGCATTACCATGCCAGTAATGTTTGCCGCATTTTTACCTAAGCTTATGTTGAACAAGATTGACGAAGGTACCACTTCTGATACAGATACGATCCTTCATGAGTTTGTACGCTCTGAGGATGCTGATATCGAAGTCTTTGTACACGTCACAGAAAAAGGTACTGGAATGATTGGGCATGTCGATATTTGCTTTGAAGATGAACTGATTTCATACGGTAACTATGATCCTGCCAGCTATCGCCTCTTTGAGTCAATTGGGGAAGGCGTACTGTTTACCGCAAATGCACACGATTATGTTCGCTTTGTAACTAAAGATACAAAGAAAACTCTCTTTGGATTCGGTGTAAAGCTAACACCGCAACAAAAAGAAAATGTACGCAAACGTATTGCGGAAATTAAATCCGATACTTACCCATGGAATTTTGAGGACCGTGAGAACAAGGATGAACTCTACCTTCACCAACTGAGTGAATCCGTAAGTTCTCGATTCTATAAGTTTCACCGCGGAAAGTTTAAAACCTATTTTGTTTTCACAACAAACTGTGTCCTTTTGGCCAATCGTATTATGGGTACTGCTGGGCTCGATTTGTTGAAAATTAATGGTATTATTTCACCAGGAACATATTATGAATGTCTCAATCGGGAGTTTCGATCCGGGCGTTCTTTAGTCGTTTCGAGAAACGTTTACCAAAATAAAGAATAGTGTTTGTTGTTACGCAACACTGTTTCGTTTATGATGTACATATTAAGGAGTTCTAACATGAACAAAATAAAACATTTCTTCACAAATACCATTCGCGATATGGGCTTCATTCGAGGACTCATTTCAATCCTGATTCTTGTCGTTATCTTCTCAATTTTGTCGTATACTAGTCCGATTTGGGGAAGTTGGTTACGACTCGTCAGAAACGCACTACAACCATTCGTTGTCGCCTACATTGTCGCCTACGTTCTTTCACCACTCGTGAAACTCATTGATCGCAAACTAAACAAACGAGGGTTATCGATACTTATTGTTATGATTATTTCTGTACTTGCGGTTCTTGCCTTTATATTTATCGCCCTACCAAACATCTTTTCAGAAATCAACACCCTGCTCCAACTCAGTGTTGATTCAATTGGACGCATTGTCGCTTCATTACAAGACTCCAACTTCTTTGGGCTCGGTGAAACATTACAAGGCATGAATATTAATTTGATGGATTACATTAATATTTCTGAGATTGCCCGTTATGCTGCGCGTATTATGACTGATTCCAGCGCATTCCTTATTGGCTCTTTAGTATCTGTAGTCTCAGCTTCGCTCAACGGTATTGTGATTCTAATCATCACCATTTACTTCCTTACAAATGAAGAGGGTGTTAATACGATGCTCAAAAAAGGGGCTGGTCTAATTAGTCCAAATCTCCCAATGTACCTTCAACGTGCAAATGTCGAAGTTCGCAGTTACATAAACGCTTTTGGAATCGTAATGCTTTCCAAACTGCCGCAATATATGCTTCTATTTTTCCTCATTGGACACCGTAGTTGGTTCTTGCTTGGGGTTCTAAACATGATCGCGGTCATTATACCTTACATTGGACCCGTTTTGGTCAATCTTGTTTCACTACTCACAGCCTTTTCCCAAGGTACCGTTCAAACCGTTGGGACAATTGGGATCATTGGATGGTCATCATTTGTTGATCAATATCTTATCACTCCTAAAATCTACGGTCAGAACATTAATGTTAATCCCTTACTCCAACTCTTCGCAGTGTTTGTGAATGCAACACTCTTTGGCATCGTCGGAGTCGTGATCGCAATTCCACAAGTTCTCATTATTCGAAGTGTATACAATACATATAAAGAATTACACGCAACAAACGAAGAACATCAAACCGCCTAAGGCGGTTTTTTTACCTTCCACAGCAAACCAAGAAAATGATATAATTGAAAGATACTAGGAGGTCACATGAAACTTTACATAAAACAAAAAGTATTCTCAATAGGAGAGAAATTCAATGTCGTTGATGAGTATGGGGAAACTCACTTCTCAGTCGAAGGAAGTTTTTTTCGGATCCCAAAACAATTTTTAATTTACGATCGCAATAATGTGCAAGTTGCAACAATCGATCGCCAAATGTTCCGCCTGCTTCCACGTTATGATATTCACTGTGATAATGGACCAACTATAACCATCAAACGTGAGTTTACGTTCTTCAAAATGAAATTTGTTATTGAAGGAGTCGATTGGTTTTTCCAAGGAGACTTTCTTGATCACAACTATGACGTACTTACGGGAAACCAACCCATCATGCAACTCCGAAAACACTGGTTTACATGGGGTGATAGTTATGAGTTGAAGATCGATAAAGCAGAGAATGCATTGTTATCACTCTGTATTGCAATTGTTGTTGACAGCGAAATTGAAAGAGATCGTACTTCAAGTAGCTCTTCAAGCAGTAATTGACAGAAATTAACGCACTTTATCTTAAAGTGCGTTTTCTTACGTATATACAAAGGATGACACCAATAGCCGCTACTATAGCCGCAATACGTTGATTGTTTATTGATAGTCCTGTACTCGGCAAATCTCTTGAATCATTACGAACTTGAATGTGATATACTCCCGTTCCTTTATCGACTCGCGTATCAACAGTAATATCTTCATCTAATGGACGATACCCTTCTGGAGGTTGTATTTCTTTGAGGGTATACACCTCTAAAGCATCTACAGTCCATGTTGTTATCCCACCATGTTGTAGTTTTCCAGCAATAAGATTCCCTGATTGGTCATACAATTCCAATTGATGCGGAAGATCAATAATGTCTTCCGATACTCCATCTATCTTTGTAGCAATAATTTGTACAGATCTGCGATTGTTTAATAGATTCTTTTCAATCACAACGTTGGGTGTCTTCGGATCAGAATACGGGACATGAATCGTGTGAATTGTTTTGTCTAACATGTAGCCATAGATTGTTTCCTTCTCAACCAATAAATATGATTTCTCAACATCCAAATTCGGGAACGCAGTAAATCCGTATTGGTCCGTTTTTACCTCCACAAATGCGAGTTGCTTAATCAGGCTTTCATAAGGGAGAGTTTGGGTTGTGACATTGACTTCATAAAGCGCAAATGTGACGCCACTTATGGGTGTATTGTTTTTTGCATCTTTCTTATAGACGTGTATTTCTCCCTGCACCTTTTCATTCTTAAATACGAGCGGATACGTCTTTAAGTGCTCACTGATTTCAACAATTTGAATGGGATTGCTCCCCAGTATATACGGACTCTCGACCGCTATCTCCTCAATAAAGTATTGACCATAAGGCAGATTCTCAATGATTACTTTCCCTGAGTCTGAGTCAGTTGTATAGTCTCCCATTGGCCTCATGTCTGCATCATACAACCTAAATGTCGCTACGAGTGGTACCTCATCTGCTTCCGAAACTTTAAAAATTTCAATACTGCCGCGAATGCGGTCATTTTTGATGAATAGCGAGACAGTTTCTTCGGGTTGAGTAATTGAAAACGGAATCTTATCTTCAAGTATTTGATAGCCTTCTGCTGTTTCATATTCCTTGAGATAGTACTCACCATAATCTAAATCATTGGATATTGCTGTTCCATCTGCTCCAGTCGTCACTATTGCAACACACTCTTCTGACCTATTCATGATTTCAAAAGCAACACCAGTTAACAGTTCTTCATTCTCACCATGTTTAATCACCCGTAGTTTACCGGTAATAACAGGGTTCATGTGACTTCGATAAATTGTTGTATCCGCAATAATATCCACATAATAAACCGTATCATCCAGTTGGTGCCCTGGTGCCTCTTTTACCTCTTTGTAGTAGATTCGCTGACCATGTTCCAGATTTTCAATGCGCAACATACCCATTGTATCCGTTGTTCCTTTAGCCACTATTGTCTCAAATGTAGGCGAGTCACTGAATACATAATGAACACCTTCCAAAACAGATCCACGATCATTGGTCTTTGTAATGGCAATTGAACCTTTTTTAAAGTTGAACCGAACTGCGACATTGACCGCTTCATCAAGTTTCAATATACCCGCTTGTTGTGTGTTCCCATTGGAATACACGTATGACTCCCCCAATTCACTGTGCTTCTTAACCATACTCAATTGAGCGTTGTTCTCGACTACCTTAACACGCAAGGTGCTTTGTGAGTGCTCAATAACTTCTAGACCTTCTTGTGAGCGAATTGAATAGTCAGTGAGTGTGCGATCAGAGAGATCTATAACCTCACCCACGCTCACAGTTTGCTGCGTTCTATCCCACACGGGTCTATCATCGTGTGCTGCGATCAATCGGTTTATTTCTCTTATTTCACGTTGAGGATTGCGAGTCCCATAGGTGTGGAAATTCCACCCTAACGCCTCTAGAATTAGAATTTGCGTTGCCCATCTGTAGTCTGGGGTCTGATGTCCTTCAAACGTGTAACCATAATTGGCAATACGCTGAATGTGGGTTTTTTGACTTTCACTGATTTGGTATTTTAAACGACTCTCCATAACACGTAATTCTTGCAGTTTCTTTAACGAAACTGGAAACCCATTGGATGTGCTCACATTAAGAATTGATGGCTCTAAACAATAACCAACCTGACCGTTAATTGTTACTTCCGTAATATCAATATCCACCCAATAGAATGAAGGGTTATCTCTCCAGTAAAATGAAGTATTGTATGACAATACTTCACCGACCTGTACTACTGCATTTCCATGATCTATTTGTTTACTGCGAGATGCGGGTTCAATGACTATAACTGAACCATCGAGCATCGCAATAATCTGATAATTTTCAGAAAAGGAAGAAAGCACTTCACGATCTGGCAACATTTCATAACGAGCAATAATCCGATGCCCTTCGTCCGTAAACTCCAGTTTTCGAGTTGAGTCGGTGTCCAGTTCAGATACCTCAACGCCAAACTTGAACTGCCTTAACGTCGTCGTATCACCATCCAAATAGTAAGTCACTTCAAAGTCTACAGTTTCGTTTTCACTCACATATACTTCGTCGTCATTGGCATGAACTGCTGGTATCATGGTAACGAATCCTAACAGCAAGGTAAAAATGACCAGTGTACCCTTTCTCAATTTCCTTCTCATTATCAACACTTTCCTTTCTCAGTACTCTAAACTCTTTAATTCGAACTAGAGTTCCTAAAGAAAAAACCTCCGAAGAGGTTATGCATCAAACATTTCTGATTCAATGTATAAACATAAAAAGTGATAAATCGCAAGATGAAATTCTTGAACTCTGTATGTTTCATTTGCGGGCACAACGATACACATATCGCTTAATGTCACCAATTGTCCCCCTGTTTTACCTGTTAGTCCAATCGTATGCAAACCCTTTACATTGGCAGCTTTTATGGCTTGGGCGACATTCTCAGCCTGACCGGAAGTACTTATTCCAATTAGGATATCGCCTTGATTTCCAAGACCCATAATTTGTTGTGCAAAGATGAGGTTTGGATCAATATCATTAAGCGTGGCTGAGTTCAAGGCATTATGTTGGTTAAGAGATATCGCGGGAATCCCTTGTTGTAGCTTTTGGGCAACATCATAACCAGAGTCACCATACATTGTGCGGTATTTTTCTTTAAAATCTTCCGGTAATGGGCGCAACTTATCGAACCCTTTCATTAACTCTCCGACAATGTGATCAGAATCCGCAGCGCTCCCGCCGTTTCCACACAAGAGAACCTTTGCACCATTTTGAATTCTTTCCGTTAATGTACGTGCCAGTTCATTTAACTCAGACGTCAGTGGTTTTAGTTTGGGATTATCGTCATAAAAACGATTGATAATAAATTCTGTATTACTTTTCATGCATTAACTCCTTTTCATAAAAATAAGATGCAACAGTCAACGAGGCAAGATCACCAATTGATTCACCCAGCTCACTTGGAACAACTGTGCATGCATCAGCAGCATACATAAGTGCTTCTTCTTGGATGATTGCTTGTGATGGTTCATAAAGATGATTCACATTACGTGCATAGATACTGCCAATAACAATGCGTTCAGGATTCAAGATATCAATAATCATTGATAGACCAATGCCCAGATTCTTACCAATATCATCCATAATCCCTAGCGCTGTTGAATCGCCGCGATTAGCGGCAAGCCCAACGTCTTTCGCACTCACTGCCTTAATATCTTGTGCCCATGGGATGATGAGTCCCTGTTGCCGTTTGGCAAGCAGCACACTTTGCGCATATTGAGCAATGCCACCACCACTACAAAAGCCTTCAAATGAGCCTCGTTTTCCATATCCAACAGGACCTTCTGCAGCAAGACGCACATGGCCGATTTCTCCTGCCATATCCGATGCACCCTCATATAAACGTCCGTTTAAAATAAGACCTGCACCCATTCCTGTTCCAAATGTCATGAAGACCATTGAGTCAGTTCCTTTTCCTGCGCCATACATCCATTCTGCTAATGCACCCGCATTGGCATCATTGCAAAGACGTGTTGGAATTCCAGTGGCATCCATAAAGTACTTTACGATTTCAACACGATCCCAACCAATGAGGTTGGGGGGTGAAAGAATCAAACCATCCTTCGAATTTAATGGACCACCACAACTGATGCCAATTGCTGCAATCGTGAGTTCACGACGAAGAATATTCACATCAGAGCGGAGATTCTCAAGCATTTTTGTAACTGTAAATGATTGTGTTGTATAGGTGTCCATTTTTTTGATGATTTCCAATGTACCATCAACAACACACCCCAACGAGACACGACAGGTCGTACCGCCAATATCAATTCCAATATAGTATGTTTCCATCTTGCACCTCTTTTATTTTGGCAGCCTCAATGAGGCTGCCATAGTTTATTGCGCGTTTTCTTTGTTTACTACTGTAACTCCTGTATCAAAGTAATCACTTGAGATTGTTTCACCTTGGAGTGCTTTGACTGCAACCTTGATGCCTTCATAACCCATTACATCGGGATTTTGAACCATTGTAGCCAATAAACTGCCATCTTTAATTAAACTAATAATTGTATCCGAAGTATCAAATCCAACAGCGATTGCTTTTCCTTGTGATTCAACAACTGCATTTCCTGCACCAACTGTTGATCCTTCGTTGGTTCCGAAAAGTCCTACAGCACCGTTTGTAATGAAGTTTGTTGCAATATCTTTTGACTTGTTGACATCACCTTCACCATATTGTGTTTCAAGAACTTTAAATTCAGTACCATCAAATGCTGAACGGAATCCTTCTTCGCGAAGATTTGATGAAGCCGTTGCTGAGTTTGTACTTACAACACCGATATTTCCAGTCGTAACACCTTTTTCCTTCAACGCATTGATAAGTTCTTCACCCGCAACTTTACCAGCTGCTTTGTTATCAGTTGCTAATGTTTGAACTGCATCAAAGTTTGCTGCGGAGTCAACATAAACAATCTTAATACCTTCAGCCTCAGCTTCTTTCAAAGCGGATGTTACGGCATCGGGTCCATTTGCTGCAAGAAGAATTGCATCTGCACCACCAGCGATTGCATTGTTGATTGCTTCGATTTGTTTCGCATCATCTTTAACATCCGGTGCGAGCCATGTGAATTCTACATTTCCTAATTCTTGACTTGCTTTTTCTGCACCTTCTTTTAACTTAACCCAGTGTTGATCCATTTGGTCCATGGTAATCAGATAGATTTTATATTTTGTATCTGTTGATCCACCATCACCTTTCGAACATCCTGTTAGTACCAATAAGGATACTAAGAGCACTGCTAATACTTTTTTAAATTTGAGTTTCATGATTTGTCCTCCTACTCAATTAAAAGCCTTTATTTTTTTGAACCTTTTCGTCCACCACGTCTTAACACAACATCCAAGAGAACGGAAACGATGACGATGATTCCAATAACGATATTACGGATTGCAACAGGTGCCCCAACGAATTGAAGTCCATTTTGGAGTACGGCCCAGATTGATGCACCCACAACCGTTCCAATGAGGAGTCCTTGACCACCCAAAGTACTTACACCACCAATAACCGATGCAGCAACGGCAAAGAGTTCATACCCGTTCCCCGCATCCATTGCGCCCATTCCACTTGATGCAGTAGTAATAAATCCAACAAGTGTTGCACAAAGTGCACTGACTACATATACCGTCACTGTTGTTGATAAAACATTCACACCGGATAAACGCGATGCCTCAACATTACTTCCGACAGCATAAATATAACGTCCTGTTCGCGTTCTTCGCAGAATGAAGTTAAATATTAGCCACACAACGATGGCAATCCAAATGGTATTATAAATACCTGCCGTTTTTCCATAATAGAAGAAATCTCGGAAACCTTGAGCGGTTGCTCCAATTGAATCAGTGTTGTAGTTATTGTTTACGATTTGCGCAATACCACGGGCAATTGTCATCGTTCCAAGAGTCGCAATGAATGGTGGCAACTTTCCCTTTACTACAAGTAAGCCATTCATAATGCCAAACAGAATACCAACGATGGTTGTGATGATTAGCGCAACCCATGGGTTAACACCTTTTGTCATTAAAGTTGCAGAAACCATACAGCTCATCCCAATTACAGAACCAATCGATAGGTCAATATTTCCAGTAATCAAGACATACGATTGTCCAATCCCAATCAAAAGAATGGGTGCAATTTGACGTAACAAGTTGTTTATATTCCGAGGTGAGAAGAATACTGGGTTCATCATCGCAAATACAAGACACATTACAATCAATCCAACGGTGACCGTGACGACCTGCCCAATCCCGCGTGTTGATTTAATCCGTTCAATTTTATTCTTTATTAATGAGTTATTCATATTCTTACTCCCTTACTTCGTGCTTATTTTCAAACTGTGTTGCATACTTCATAATTTCATTTTGGTTTGTTGCTGCAGTATCCAAACTCGCGGTCAATTTCCCATCACACATAACCAGAATGCGATCACTAATCCCCATGACTTCTGGCATCTCTGATGAAGCAAACAGTACGGCAACACCATTCTGTTTTAACTCATTCATGAGATTGTAAATTTCCACCTTTGCTGCGACATCAATTCCCCGTGTTGGTTCATCAAATATCACGACATTGGATGTTCGTGCGAGCCACTTAGCTACCACGACCTTTTGTTGGTTTCCACCGGACAAACTATCCGCATTTGCCTCAGGTGATGACAACTTGATATGCAAGTTATTCACTGCATCTTCAATCATTGTTTGTTCTTTTTTCTGATTAATCACACCGAGTGCATTGGAAATCATATCCAAGTTTGAGAGCGCAATGTTTTCTCTTATACTCAATTTTGTACAGAGTCCATCATGCTTGCGATCTTCAGGTGCCAAGACAATCCCATGCGCTATTGATTCAGCGGGAGACTCAATTGATATTTCTGTACCATTCAAGAGAATTCGACCGCTGTCTTTAGCTTCAATTCCGAATAACGCTCGCGTCATCTCCGTGCGACCGGCGCCAACAAGTCCAGCGATTCCGACAATTTCACCTTGTTTGAGTTCAAAACTAATGTCGCGAACGAGGGGACCAGCATTCAGAGACTCTACTTTTAACACGGTTTCACCCAAGGGAGTTACCACCCGTGGAAATTTCTCTTCAATTTCGCGACCAACCATGTTCTCGATAATAACTTCGATATCCATATCCTCAAGAAGGCTTGTCGTAATGTATGTCCCATCACGCATAATCGTGACACGATCTACGATATGTTTGAGTTCTTCCAAACGATGTGAGATATAAACAATTGCTGTTCCTTCAGCCTTAAGTTCGTTGATAATTCGGAAAAGTTCTTCAATTTCTTTAACCGATAATGCTGAAGTTGGCTCATCCATAATCAGTACCTTTGCATTCATTGACAATGCTTTTGCAATCTCAACCATTTGCTGCTTCGATACGGAAAGGTCTCCAACATAATCTTCTGCATCCACATCAACACGAAGTTTGCTAAGGATATCATTCGCCATTTTATTCATTTCACCTTGTGCATTAATACCATGTTTCGTGATTTCGCGTCCAAGGAAAATATTTTGCGCAACCGTTAAATGTTGGCACATATTCAATTCTTGGTGGATTATTGCAATCCCTAAATCTTGCGCTTCTTTGGGAGTTAATGATGTTATCTCTTTTCCAAATACGCGAATCGATCCCTCATCTTTTTGATGAATCCCTGACAAGATTTTCATTAAGGTTGACTTTCCAGCCCCATTTTCACCAAGGAGTGCCATAACCTCACCTTCATTCAAAGTTAGCTGGACTCCTTTGAGTGCGTGAACACCTGGGAAATATTTATGTATTCCCTTCATTTCTACTGCAATTGACATAAAAAACCACCGCATTTCTATCTTTTGTTGTTTGTACTCAAATGATAGCATCGCAATGGCTTCAATGTTAGGGGTTTAGATTTGGGTTTGGAGGGGTAGTTTTTAGGTTTAGTACATTTCTAATATTTTTGTGTCATAATCTGCTTCAACAATTTCTTCAACGACACATCCATCATTGATTACAACCATCCGGTTAGAAATATAACGTGTATCGGAAACACTGACTGCAAAAACCATAACAGTAATTCCTTTTGAACGCATCTGGTTGATGAGATTAATGATATCGTGACGCAAGTACATATCCGCATTTGCGAATGGTTGAAATATTAAAACTAATTTTGGATTATAAATTAATGCCTTGTAATAAACCAATTGAAATAACTGCGCAGTTGTAGCGTTGTGAAGATGATCCATATCAATAACATCTTTCAAAACCGTTCCGTACTCTTTACGGATACTGTCGTGTGTCTTTTTACGAAGCCATTTCGTTGGAATTTTCTTAACCAATCCTAGCGTTAAATTATCAAGATAAGAGAAGTCTCGAAATAAAAACGTTTCCAGAGGATTCTCAGGAATAATAAGTACGTCGTTACGGTTCACGTGTTTCATAACGCGATTCTTATCGGCACTTGGTTCTAGAATGGTACGTGCAAGATCTTGTAGCACGTTCTTTTGACGATCGAGAACAACGACACTCTCTCCTGCGTTGACGGTTAATGTAAAATCGCGAAGATAGTCTGTGGTTACGCTGTTCCACTCCACCAATGTCTTGGCATGGTGGTGAATCGCAATGTTTTTACCCAACGCTGCAAAGTTGAGACTGAAACGCGCCATGACTTCGTCACTGTAGTCTTCTTTATACAAATGTTTAATGATAAAGCCATATTCAATTAATATAGTGCGATCAGCGATTTTAAAAATTTCTTCGTGATGATTGCAGATGTAACAAAAAGAGATATTTCGCGACTTAAAGTAATGCATGAGCGATTGCACTTTTTGCACATCCTCACTCCCTAGTATATTGCTGATATCGCGAAGGATAATAAGCTTCGCACCAGAATATACGGCTTTTAGTAGTTCCACGACAAAACGCTCATATGCTGTAAGGTCATCGACAATCTCCGTACCCACCAACGTCAAATCCACCGCCTGTGCTAAGGGGCGGAATTGTTCGAGCATTTCTTTTTCATTGATAATATAACGATGCTTCACAGAATTAAATACGAAGATATTATCTAAAACACTAAAGCCTTGAAACAAGGTGCTTTTGCCACCCAACGTGACAACTGCAGGATTTTCACGACCATCACTATTTTGGTGATGATTCACAACACGCCCATTAAAATATACCGTTCCATAATGAATGGGAACATTACGTTCAATGACCTCAATAAGGTTTTCTTGACCATGACTGTTGATAAAGAGCATGCCAAATATCTCACCTTCATAGATTCGGAAACTCATTTGATCTAAAAATGACACACCACGTTGCACCACACTTAAACGATCAACCATAAGCAACTCATGCTTCATTTTGATTTCCCCCTAAAGGCAAACTAATTTCAACATCAGTACCAACATTTGGAGTGCTGTATAAAGTCATTCCGTAACTCTCACCAAAGATTAATTTAATGCGGTTGTTGACGTTAATGAGCGCAATACCACCCTCACGCCGATCATCATTCAGATATTTGCTGGAATTATTGCTGATACGATGACGCAATTTTTCAAGTTCACCGTATGACATTCCAATGCCATCATCACTGATCGTAATAATAATTCGATTTTCAGTTAACACAAAGCGAATGCGAATCGTTCCTTTACCAATTTTCCGTTCAATCCCGTGAAATACTGCATTTTCAACAATGGGTTGTAGCAGAAGTTTGGGAATTTCTTTATGCAAAACATAGTCGCGATCACTGGGTTCAATCATCACTTCCATGTTTAACTTATCACCAAATCGAAACTTCTGAATCGTCATATAATCATTAATGTGGTTCAATTCATCTTGAATTGTTACATACTTCTCAATTTTCGAAATTGTATAACGGTAGAAAGTTGCCAATTTTTCCGTTACGTTGGCAACTGAATCAACCCCCTCAATCAACGCTTCACTGCGAATACTTTCCAAGGTATTGTAGAGAAAATGCGGATTGATTTGATTTTGTAGCGCAAGAAACTCCGCTTGCTTTTTTGTCGTATTTATCATTTCTTGGTCATTAATCATCTCTACTAATCGAAGCATCACCGCTGCATACTCCGGTGAGAAAGAGTATGCCGATGTATTAATATCATTGATTGTATAGCCATTAATCACAAGTCCTAGTGTCTTCTTTACCATAATATAGGGTTTAACGACATAGTAATTAACGACAAATGCGTATACTAAGAAAATGGGGATAAATATGAGTGTAATCAATCTTCCATCGGGAATAATTAGTAGCGTGACAATGAATGTCGCCAACAGAATACATAGAATGAATGCAAAAATCTTTATTCGTTCTGATACATATGGTGTATTTCGTTTCATACTACCTCCTATGCGTGAATCTTACGATATTCACTTGGTTTTAATCCAGTGTACTTCTTAAAATTCTTTGTAAAATGCTTGGGGTCACTGTATCCCACATACACACAGATATCCGCAATACTCATTTGCGTTGATTCAATAAGTAATTTGGCTTGGTTCATACGTACTTCGAGTAGGTACTCTGTAAAATTCTTACCCTCTTCTTGTTTAAACAACTGACTAAAGTACGAACTGTTAAGATTAATATGTTCACTTACTTGCGTTAATGATAATGCTTCTTGATAATGATCCTGTATGTATTGCTTGGCAATCCGGATCGGTTTTACTTCCAAGTGTTGTTTTTGTTCTATGATTCCACAAATAAGTAGTTCCGTTTCCTGAATCATAACTTCAATTTGTTCGTTATATGTTGATTTATATGCCATTTTTGTTTTTACATTTCCAAATATAAGGACGCTGCTGTCAATATCGCGAAATTGCATAAAAGCAATTTGCATCGCATCTACGATTTCACGAAAAAGGCGATGTACTTGATAACCTTTGAGATTCGTAGCTATTGAGAGATCGTGGGCCAAATCATGCATCAAATTTGAAATCCGTGTTGCATCCAAGTATCGGACACCGTCTTCAAGTTGTCCAGCATACTCCTGATACACAGCATCCAAATTGCTTGTCTGTTGTAGTGATTCAAAAGCTAAGACGCTTTCGTGTGCAATATAACGTTGCATCACACACTGCTTTAAGATTTGAATCGCTTTCTCAAGGTGTGGAAGTGATGCTGTTATTGGCCCAACACACAGCGACATGGATACTTCATGATGTTGTTCCAAAATGTAAACAGCGTCAAGGTAACGATTTCGAATCGTTGTTGAAGGATCCTCACCACTGTAAAGCATAAAGAGTATCAGCACATTGTTTTCAGATTGATTCGTACCAAAAACTACTGTTTGGTGATTGTTAATGAGAGTTGTAGTCATCTTTGAAAGCGCTGAATTGCAATCATCAATCAATCCATCAGCGCTAACAATAATTGGAAGATAATTGTATTCGCCAAACTGTAGTGCCACTTCGTTTCGGTTACCATAATAGAGATCATGAACCATACGATTTTGTATGAGTTCTCTTTGTTTTGAAACATGGGATCGGATGGCTTCATTCTCAATATGCTGCGACTCTTGCTTCAATACTTTGTCTTTGATACCAAGTAGTGTCTCATTGAGTTCCTCTTGATTGACGGGCTTTAGAATATAGTCACTTACCCCAAACTTGATCGCACTCTTTGTATATTCAAACTCAGAGTATCCACTAACAATAATAAACTCAACATTTGGTTTGATCGCTTTAATCTTCGATATCAATTCAATACCATCGTACCCAGGCATACGGATGTCTGTAATAACGATATCGACTTCCCCATGAATTACTTTGTCATATGCTGCTAAGCCATCATGTTCAAAACCAACAAACTCGAGTTCAAGTCCTTCCCAATCAATAAGGCGATGAATCAAGCGACATACCAGCACTTCATCATCAAATATTCCAACTTTGAGCATCATTTACCTCCTGATTATAAATTCATAATCTTAACATCTAGGGTCATTTTATCATAGATTCATTTTAATGCATGAACAAGTAGTTTCTCATTCACGATTGTTCAGAAAAAAACCATTCGTTTCATCAACGAATGGTTACAAACTTTTCTTTATTTTTTTGCGTATTTTTTTCGAATCTCTTGAGCAAAGAGAATAGCGATTCCAGCAATAATGATTGTAATTGCTAGCGAACTGTCTGAAACTCCAGTCGCTGGAAGCATCGGCGTTTGTTCATTAGGTACATCCGGTTTCACTAGATTAATCGGTTCTTTGGGCTCAAGCGGGCGAATTGGATCGACAGGATCTGATGGTATTTGTCCACCTTCACTCACAATGTGCACTGTAACTTCAATTTCAGTCACTGCTGCTCTTGAAGCCAACATGATCGTTACTTCATAATCTCCCAGTTTTGAGAAATCAACTGAGGCAAAATTCGATGCAATTCTCACATTACCCGTTGCTGTTGCACCAATATCCGTCAAGAATTGAGCCTCAGAAACAACTGTATTTATATTATAACTGACAACAGTGCGTTCAACAGAAAGCGAAGGTTCTATAATCGGTGTCGATACTTCCCATTTCGCATACAACGTGACATCTTCTTTTACGCGATCATTCTCAAAGTCCCATGTTTCACGGAATTCTTCATCAGTAAACCACCCTGAGAAATCATACCCTTCGCGTTGTGGATTTTCAGGTCTATCCACGAGTTGGTTGTAGTCAACAGTTATCGGATCAACGATACTTCCACCATTACTCTCAAAGGTTACAGTTGAAGCCTGACGTACAATATTCGTCACATCCGTGGTGCTTGTAATCGGCTCATATTGATCCCCTGCAGCGTAGCCACTCTTCCACATCAAGTCTAAATTAAACGCATCTCCCTCAAACGTATCGTCTAATTTTATATTGATTGTACGGGTAATTGAGGAACCCGGAGTCAGTACATAATTGTTTGTGTCTTCTGCAATGATGGTTCCATAATATCCGTGCGGGTGTTCTTCCCACATAATGTCACCATCAATGCGGTCATTAAGGATAAGTCCCGTTTGTTTTGGAATAAATAGATAGAAGGAGTTTGCTATGTTTGACTCATTTTTAATGGTTAGTGTGTAATCAAAGTCTTTGTTAATTTCGACACTTTCCGGTGCTACTGCGATACTACTTGAAGTCAGTGGAAATGCCCAACCAGTCTTCTCTTGACGGTAGTAACCCTCAGCTGTTGACTCACCAAATTTTGTAGCAAACATAAAACTGTAGTCTACCGTCTCATAATCACCATTTTGTAGAGGTGCATTTTCATTTTGGTAGTAATCATAAGTAAAAATAATACCTTCTGAATATTCTGATCGATAGAATTGTCCAGCATACGTTTCCTTAATGGTAGGATCACTCCAATCATTGACTACATCCGTTCCAAAACTGAAACCTACTGCTCGAATATCGAAATTCGAGATGCCTTCTGCCTCAAGTTTAGCATTAACGTCTTCTATAGAATATTTGAAACTTGAAGTATCCACGAGATTAATAGTCACTGCATAATCATCGTCCTCACCTGTTTCAAGATTACGGTACAAAACACGTACGAAGACGCGACCATTTAACTGTGTACCTGCCTCATCCCAAAACTTAATAGACGGGATATTAATGCTATCAAAGTTAAAATTGCTATTTTGCATTTTTCCTTGCCATGCCGAAGTCTTAAATGCATAGAAATAGTGTGAGTTGGTTTGAATGATATCACCTGGTGTTAGTGCCATATCCATCCCAGTAATTGTATGAACAACTTTATCACCATATTTTGTATTTACACGTGGTGAATCCACAACTACCTTGGGATACAACACAAACTCTTCAGGTTTCGGCTTATCACGTCGAATTGCGGATACAGCATCTGTATTCTCATCAGATACTTCTGATTCAATGACCGCTTCCTCTTCTGTAAACGTATCATCGAGGTCCTGTTCAAGCTGATTATTCTCTTCAAAATCTTCAGAGATTTCTTCCTTTACGCTCTCATCTTCTTCAAAGTCCTCAACCGGAAGTGCTTCTTTGCTCTCGTCCACTTCAACAACTTCATCAGTGCTACCATCTGATTCAATGGTTGCAAATACTGGACTGCCTGCAAATATTAATACAGCGCACAATGCAATTGCAAGCCAATTTTTATATGTTTTCTTTATTGATTTCATAACATTACCCTATTCTTTCTCTTCGTGCCCCCCACAGTCATTAACCAATACGTTACCTATAGATTATATTGAATAATAGATAAACCACACATTCATAATTTTCCAAAATATAGAATTATTGAATACTTGATATCGCGATTCTTATTGTTCAATATACATACTGATTACTGACGTTGTGCTATCATTTAAATCGAAAGGGAAGTGTGTGGTTTATGTGGAAATTTAAAAACAAACAATCTGAACGTCATCTTTTTATTCTTCAAAGTATTTTTTTGAACCAACAACCACTTACACTAAAGGAACTCTCACATCTCCTAGAATGTGATATAAAAACAGTCCATTCAACAATACGTGATATCAACAATTTCTACTCAGTTCCAACGATTCACATCGACCCCAAAACCCAACTTATCTTTAGTGATGAAACGAGTGACTTTTTCCCACGAGATATCTTTTTAAGTTTTTACGAGAACACGCGGGAATTTGAAATCCTAGAATATATATTCCTTAATGGTCCTGTCACCTCAAATGATGTTTGCGAAAATTTGTTCATTAGTGACTCTACACTCAATCGCTACCTCAGTCACCTTCGTAAAAACCTCAACAATTATGACATCACAATTGAGCACAATAACCTCCACATAATCGGTAACGAACTTTGCATCCAAAACTTTTTTGTTCAGTATTATTATGAGAAGACATCCTGCACTATGTTTGATGATTTTGAAGCAGTCCAAAAAGTTATCTTTTCAATGTTCAAGCGCGTTACTGCAGATGAGCGTTATATACTATTTCGCCCTTATTTTAATTACTTTCGATGGATTATCTTTGTTGCACTCGTACGTGTATCTAAGGGGAATTTAGTCCCGCTTGCCGGGGAGCTATCCGAGCCATTAATTCTTGAGGACTTTATTCTTGATACAGAGTTTATGCAACTCAATCATTATTTTGGAAGAAAACTACAAAAGATAGATTGCCTCACTGATTTTGCTGCACTCTTTTTCAAAGAAACGAACACAACGTATCAAGCTCAGTTGCATGAAATGTATCAAGCATTTGATAGACTTTTCGAACTCGATCTATCCGAATCATCTTTGCTTTCAATTAGTAACGCTCTCTATGGAGTTCTAATGAGTTACTTTGGGAAATCATACTTCCTCTTTAATACCAATCTCTATCGATTTAATACCTTAATGCGTCACTTTCCAACGTCACTCGAATTAACACACAGTTTAATTGCATCACTATTTGAATCGCTCGGAATCAAGGATCATGATCGTCTTTATGATTTTATAATCCTTATACTCGATTATACACCCGGCATTTATGAGTCTTTCCAGAAGCACGAAAAAAGAGTGGCTGTAACACTCTTTCTTGTCACAAATACCACCCATGCGCATTTCATTTTGCGATTATTGACCGAACGTTTCTCAAACCTCGCTACATTCACACTTGCTGATAGCAATACACTTCTCACTGAACACGAGGTCGACGAAAGCATTGTAATCGCTGACGTCGCAACACTAAAATCAGAGAATTTGCTCATCATTGAAGCGGGACTCATTTATTCAGAAATGCCACGAATAAAGCATTTTCTCGTTGAACAGCGTAATCAAGAACTCTTGCGAACTTAAGTTACTATACGAAGAAGTCTTTTGTTGCGTTGTATATTTTAATGTAGCTTTGATAAAGACGTTCGTAAGATTCAATGTGCTCCTGACTTGGAATAATGGTGTCCTTTGAATATCGAATAAACTGTTTCACGACCTCATTGTAATTCTCATAATCTCCACTTCCTACCGCTACTAACATGGCAGCTCCCAATGCAGGACCCTCTTCTGTAGTTAGTGTAACGATTGGACTTTGAAGTATGTTTGCTTGAATTTGTAACCAAGCAGAACTCTTAGCTCCACCACCAATGGATATAAGATATGCACTTTTATTGCGGTCAAAGGATTCTCGAAGTGAGAATACCACACCTTCCATCACTGCTTGTACCATGTCTCGACGTGAATGTGAGCTGTCGAGTCCAATAAAACTCCCACGTATAAATGCATCAGGGTGTGGACAGCGTTCTCCACGTAAATAGGGTGTGAAAAGAAGCATTGGATGTACGGGTCGTTTTCCATAATTGTCATCGACAAATGCATCGAACGCTTGTTCAGGTGCGACGATTTCTTTAATCCAATTCAGACTATCTCCCGCACTCAATGTAACTCCCATCTGGTATCTTTCACCATTTACATGTAGAAAATTATGGAGCGTATCTTCATGCATTGCCGACCCCATACCTAAGATTACACCTGAAGTTCCAATACTGATGAGTTGCTTGCTTTCGTCAACCACGCCGGCCCCTAAAGCACCACAAGCATTATCTGCCCCGCCACCATAAATATTGACAGGCCCATGAAACCCAAAGTGCTCCACTAGCGCTTCTGACATTGTTCCTACTTTTTCATCGGAACGGACAAGCCGTGGTAACAATGTTGAACTTATTCCAAATGTGTCAAGCATTTTTGTACTCCATGTTCTTGTGTTAATGTTTAGCAAAAGTGTACCGGATGCATCTGAATAATCCATTACACGCTGTCCTGTTAATCGATATACGAGGTAGTCTTTCGGAAGTAATATTGAGTGTGTCGTCTGGTAGTTATCAATTTCATGATCTCTCATCCAAAGTATTTTTGGAAGAGTGAAACCCTCAAATGACCGATTACCCGTTTCGCTTCGAATAAGTGAACCATATTTTTCGTTAAGAAACTTGCTTTCGATTGCATTTCTCACATCGTTCCAAAGTATCGCATTCCGAACTGGATGACCCTTAGCATCAAGCATCACCAATGAATGCATTTGACCAGAGATTGCAATCCCACGAATATCGTCTTTCAGGCTTGGTATATCCGCAATCAATTGAAACAGGACCTTCTCAAATGCTTCATACCAATCCTTTGGATCTTGCTCACTATACCCCAAGTGTGGCGAAATCACGTCATACGATGCTGTGCTTTTGGCAATAACACTTCCCGAATATGTTACGACAATTCCTTTTAGGGACCCTGTCCCCAAGTCGATTCCAATATACAGTGATTCTTTCATCTATGTACCACTTTCAAGGAGGGCTTGTTCTACTAACGTTTCAATCAACAAGAAACATGATGTTGCCCCTGCATCATAGTAACCAATACTTCGCTCACCCAATCTCGCCGCACGTCCAAGCTTTGCCTGAAGATTTTTTGTGCTTTCCCAGCCTTCACGGGCACCACTTTTCAATGCATTCATACTTGATTCAAAATTTAAACCATCAATCGTTGCTTCACGAAGCTGTTGAACCGCAGGTGACAGCGTATCCACAAGCGTCTTATCGCCAACTTGGGCGCCAGCAAGATCGCAGATGGCTGCTAAAGCTGCTTCCAAACCTTCCAAGATATCATATTCATCGACTGAATCTTTACGTAATGGTTTGGCTAATTTCCGGAAAAAAGTTCCGTATATAGGACCCATTGATCCGCCAATATCGTCAATCAAAACCATTGCAAGTGTCATCATTGCATCGCGCAGCGAATCATTTTCACCGATTGCACTGCGTGCAATCAAGAATCCTTTTTTCATATTGTTTCCATGATCCCCATCACCTGTGTAGCCATCAATTTCGCTAAGATATTTCGCGTTACCATCAATGGTATCAATCATTGCTAAGACTATCGTAGGTTTTTGTGCATTAATCATGATGCATCACCTTCATTCCCACTGTATCTACCTCAAAATCAAGAGCATCTTTAATCTCATCATCCACTTTAAGAATACTTACTGTAGCTCCTTGCATGTCCAACGAAGTGAAATAATTCCCCACCATTGAATTCACAATTGTAATTCCTTTCTCAGTCAATACACGGTCAATCTCATTGTACAAAATGTACAGTTCCATAACCGGTGTCGCCCCTAATCCACTAACAAGAACAAAGATTTCATCTGTGTTTTGAATTCCGCTATCCGCACAAATATACTCAATTATTTCCTCTGCTATAAGGGAAGCTTGTTTGAGTTCTGTGACCCGAACGCCGGGTTCACCATGATGTCCAATACCAAACTCCATCATTCCATTTTCAATTTGGAAATTGGGTTTATCATTCGCTGGTAATGTACAAGGACTTAACCCAACACCGATACTCCAAGTTTGGTTTATAACTTTTTGCGCTATGGCAATTACTGAATCCAGGTCTGCACCTTGGGCCGCTTTCGCTCCTGCTACTTTCCACATTAGGATTTCTCCCGCGACACCCCTTCTTTTCTCTCGTTCTGACTGTGGAGCACTGGCTATGTCATCATTCGCAACAACCTTTTTAACGATGATATCATCGTCATCAGCCATATCAATCGCCATTTTAACATTCATATTATCACCCGCGTAGTTTCCATAGAGACACGCAACGCCCATGCCTTTATCCGCTTCTCGAAATGCGTCATAGAACACCTTAGCTGATGGTGACGAGAATATCTCTCCTACGGCGACAACATCAACCATATTCTTACCACAATAACCTACAAAAGCTGGCTTATGTCCGCTCCCGCCGCCCGTAACAATCCCAACTTTTTTTGTGGTATGAAAGTTTGACACAATGACGCGAGGATTCAGAGAACTCACGTGAACACGATTACGATGTGTTTTTACAAACCCCTCTAACATTTCTTCGACAGCCAACAAGGGATCGTTTATGATTCTTTGCATTCGTTTGCCTCCCGTTCTTCATATTCAGTAATACATGCAATTTTTTTTGCACTGTTTTCATTGTCAAATTTCAAAGTCAACCACTGGTCGAGTAAATACTCTGCATATATGGGAGATATAATCCGTGAGCCAAAGCAGATGAACTGACAGTCATTACTCAAAATACTGCGTTCCATTGATAATGCATCATGCGCAACCGTCGCGCGAATACCTGGAACTTTATTGGCTGAAATTGCCATACCAATTCCGGTTCCACACATCAGTATACCCTGGTCAGCCTTTCCATCGCGAACATATTCTGCAGCTGAGATTGCCGTGCTTGGATATAGAGAGGGGTCTGTATTATGAACGCCAAAGTCAATCACCTCGACATCTTTACCTTTAAGATATTGCTTAATGGCTTCCTTGAATTCAAACGCTGCTTCATCACAGCCAATTACAATCCGCTTCATACATTATCCTCCGCAATTTTTGTGAGGTTCGCCAACCCTTGAATGGCGAGTTCTTCTCCAGTATCGGCAAATTTACGCCAGATAGCACAATTCGCATTCAATTCTTCAAAGCTGGGATCGAAAGACTCGATGACACAGGGGTTCTGATAACCGATAGCTTCAAGGGCCTGAAAGAACTCAACCCATGGGACTAATCCCGTTCCAGGTATACCGCGGTTGCTTTCGCAAACATGTACATAACCTAGATAACGCGACCCACATGTATAAACAGCTTCTTTAAAACTCATCTCCTCACGAATCATATGAAACGCATCCAAGTGAACCTTAATGTGATTACCACCAACAGCTTTGCAATAACGGACTGCATCTTCAGCAGTGTTTATGAAATGCGTCTCGAAACGATTAACCGGCTCAATACAAATGACTAACTCAGAATGAACTTCCTCAGCATATGCAACGATGGCTTTCATCGCACTTACGGAATGGTCCCATTCACGATCAGTCCGGGGTTTCCCAGTTAGATATCCCCACCCTGCATAGTTAACGCCTCCCAATATTTTCGAGCCTATTTTCTTGTTGATATCAACCATCTGCTTCATATGATCAATACCATCTTGACGTATTTTTGAGTCATCACTAATTAAATTCGTTTTAAGTCCTAAGGTTGTTGATGTGATGGGAATGAGTGGGTATTTTTTTAATTCTTCAACGACTCTGTCGACTGGAAATGTATCCGGATGCGCAATGGCAAAATCGATTGCTTTAAATCCTAAACTGTGTGCTTTTTCAACAATCCAAAGATCCTTCTCAAGGAAATCTTCTGTCCAAATAAATGTATCAACGCCAAATGTTAGCATATTATTCTCCTTTTTATAAAAGAAGTCCTCGGTGTTTAACCAAGGACTTACAGTGTGTTAATTAGCGATCACGTATATCACGTTTGATATTGGGATTTGTGAATACATCATATTCATCAAAGCTTGGTGACGAGAACTCACTAATCACTGCCCCTTCAGGTCCAGCTTTAAACCAATGTTTAATACGAGGATCAATTGTATATTGCTCCCCAGCCTCTAAGACAATTTCTTTCTTTGCTGTGTAGTAATCACAAGATTGTTGTGGTGGTAACACCTGATGTTTTTCAACATCCGTAGGCTCATCGGTGTAGAGATAAACTTTCCCCCAACGACAACGGAATGTTTCTTGTTTTCCTTCACGTCCTTGTAAATCGGGATGAACATGTTCGGGACACGTTTGATTTGGTAATAGCACCATTTCCTTGGCACAATAGCGTGCATTATTAACATACAGAATAAGGTTTAAACCTTCTTCTTCGATATTGTTAAGGCCAAAGTCAGCATAATCAATCGATGCCAACTCGGTATCGGTTAATACGATGTTTGATTTTCCATACAAGTCTTTGACTTTCATTTTATATTCTTGTGTAAGCATAGTTCCTCCTAGCTAAATTTTAGATCGTCCATATTAATATCTTTTTCATCTTCAATGCTCATGATGCTTACGGCATCTTTATCGACTGGTTTCTTAAGAATAAATAGAACCACAGCAGTTGCCAGTGAACCAATCATCAGTGCTGCAAACCATTGCCATGGATTCACCATTGCAACCATCGCAAAGAGACCACCATGAGGAACACTAGATGCACCACCCCAAAGCATGTTTAAGGCACCTCCAATTGCTCCACCAATTCCAGTTGCAACAATACAACGCCATAGATCATTAAAAATTATTGGGAAGCATCCTTCTGTAATCATAGTTACTCCCATTGGGAAGGCTGTTTTCAGAGTTTCAACTTCATCCTGTGTATAGATATTCTTTCGGAATGGTTTTTGGAAGAAATATGCTATTGTCATTCCAAATGGTGTTACCATTGATGCCAACATCAATACTGCCATCGGTTCATTAATACCTTCAGATTGAAGGGATAGCAAGAAGGCAAATACCACCTTGTTGATAGGTCCACCATAGTCAATACTTGAAAGTATTCCAATAATTGCTCCAAAGAGTACTTTCTGACTCGTATCAAGACCCAATAAGAAATTATTCAACGCTTCAGTTCCCAGACGAATTGGTGTTCCGAGAATGTAGTACATCACGATCCCGACGATTATTGATGAAATAAACGGAATGATGAGCATTGGTTTGAGACCTTCAGCCCATTTTGGAACGCGTAACTTATCTCGTAATAGTTTGGCAGTATAACCTGCAATATAACCCCCAATAAATCCACCAATGAACCCTGCACCAATATCAATAGATACAAGTCCAATGAGGAATCCTGGAGCAATACCAGGCTTATCGGCAATTGAGTATGCAATTCCTGTTGCGATGACAACAGGTAACATTCCCAAGACCAATCCTCCCATTGTTGTTAAAGTATCAAAGAATGTATAACCATCTTTAAAACTTGCAATCGATTGTCCCCGAGCAAATTACCAATAGCTAATAAGAATCCACCACTAACGACAACAGGAATCAAATATGAAATCGCGGTCAACGCATGCTGTTTTAACTCATTAAACTTTTTATTCATTACTTAGGCTCCTCTCCTACTATTTCTTCTAACTTCTGAATAAACTTATTGGGTGATTTAATCACCAACTCAGTTGGTATTTCAATAATTTTTTTTCCTGCAAAACGATCTTTTCCAGATACTTTTACATCTGCTGCAATGACAACAACATCCGCATCTGCAATCATCGCAGTTGGGATTTCATCTTGCAATCCAATCGTTCCTTGGGTCTCAACATGAATAGTATGACCCGCTTTTTCTGCAGCATTGACCAGTTTTTCCCGGGCAATATATGTATGTGCAATTCCCGCTGTACATGCAGCGACTCCAACAATAATCATGATTTTTCTCCTTATGTAAATACAGAGATAATGTCATCCTTTGTTTCTGCCTCTAAAAGTAGTGCGACATTATCATCATTTCCAAGTTTTCCTGCAAGTTGCGCGAGCATCATCAAATGATCACGGCCGCTTTCAGGATTGTTACTTACTGAGAACAAACACACTACTTTGACGCCATTGCCATCAAGTGTTTCCCAATCAATTTCATGTTTCAATTTTCCAATTGCGATACCATTCTTCACCACAGACTCACTTTGCCCATGAGGAATTGCAATGTAGTTGCCAATTCCTGTTTGCCCTTGTGACTCTCGTAAATAAATATCCTCTTTGTACGAATCAATATCTGTGATATAACCCGCATCAAATAATAATTTTGATAAATAATCGATTGCTTCCACTTTATTTCTGGCATCAATCGCTACGTCAATAACACGTTTATCAAGGATGTCATTCAAAGAAATTGTCATTCAATCGTTTCCTCCTATTTATACAGTGATGCTTTATTATTCGATTTGAATAAGTTAATCTTTTGAATTGCTACTTTTTTTGTTTCTTCCATGCATTCAGGGAACATTACGTTTGGCTCACGAATTTCGTTTTTGCTGTTGTTTAGAATTTCACGCAATTTATCTGCAAAAACAATTTTAATATCGCTGGATATATTAATCTTAGCAATTCCCATTGCTACCGATTTCGCAATTTCATCATCGGGATTGCTTGATCCTCCATGTAAAACGAGTGGGATATCAACACGTTTCGTAATCTCTTCTAAAATATCAAAACGCAGATGTGGTTCGTAATTCTTTGGATAAATTCCATGGGATGTTCCGATTGCGATTGCAAGTGAATCAACGCCTGTGCGTTCTACAAATTCCTTAGCATTTTCAGGATCTGTAAAGATAATCTCAGTGGCACCGCCTTCAATTGAATTCCCTGTATCTCCAATTGTTCCCAGTTCAGCTTCAACAGAAACACCGACCGCATGTGCTGCTTCAACCACTTTTTGAGTGATTCGGATGTTCTCTTCAAACGACAGGTGTGAACCGTCAAACATTACCGATGTAAAACCTAGTTGGATCGCATGAATTACTTGTTCATAACTCGCACCATGATCCAAATGAAGAACCACAGGAATTTTAGTTGCTTGAATTGCAGCATGAACTTGCGCAATGTAACTATCTCCTAAGAAACTGAGCTCATCAGGATGAATGGCCATCATAAATGGTGCTCCCGTTTCCTCTGCTGCCTCAATAACTGCTGGAAGTAATTGCCCACTCCCGGCATTAAATGCAGCAACTGCAAATTTATTCTTCATTGCAATATCTAACATTTCCTTACCTGTAATCAACATAATTCAATTTCCTCCTTCTGGTAAGCGTTTTCACTTTACAAACTCATCATAGTTCCTTTTCTTTTGTTTGTCAATCTTTTCTTTAATTTTGTTTATTCTTTCTTTTTCTTACCGTAAGTACGTGAAAATCGAATATATTCTCACAAAAGTATTGATTTCTTTGTTTTGCTTTCTTTTTCTTTCTTTTAGATTTACTTTTCCGTTTTGATACCCTATAATGAAGTTATAGAAAAGGTGATAACTATGTTCGCATCTGAACGAAGAAAACAAATTATCCAACTCCTCAACAAAAATAACGCAATTTCTGTTAACGAAGTTGCGCAGGAGTTAGATGTATCAAAACCTACAATACGAACTGACTTTGATTTCATTGTGGAAACGCATCAAAATATTGAAAGAACACACGGAGGTCTTGTTTTATTAAGTAGTGATTTGCGCTATACGAAGTATGATGACCGTCGATCAATAAACATGTTACAGAAACAAGCCATAGCTGACGAGGCATTCAAGCTCATTGAGAATAAGACAACATTACTTCTCGACTCCAGTTCAACGTGTTATGAACTAGCACAGAGGCTTGTTGAGTCCGACCTCCAAGTTACCGTCATAACAAATGGTTTAAATACAGGTATGCTCCTTAAGGAGAACCCTAATTTAACAGTAATACTCATTGGTGGGCTTTTAAAACCGCGATCTAATACTACTCAAGATGAGTTTGATAGTGGGGTTTTCAATTACTTTAACATTGATATCTATTTCTTCTCCGCATCGAGTGTTTCATTTAGTTCCGGTTTTACCGACTACAACATCTATGAAATTAAATCAAAACGTGAGTATATTACGCGATCACGCAAAACTGTCGCTCTAATTGATTCCAGCAAGATTAACGATCCGTCGAATTCAAGTTTTGCAAAACTTGAAGATGTTGCTTTAATGATTACTGACAGCAACATATCTGATGAAGATTTAAAATCGTTTAAAAGTCGAATTGCAATACAAACTGCTCAGTAGTGCCCGTTGCCACACCTATTTAACACAAAAATAAACCCCTATTAGGATTCGCTCATGCGATTTCTGATAGGGGTTTATATATCACTCTATTATTTATTAATAAATTGTAAATTATAGTTTTCGCTTGTCATCCTGAATAAATGCAACAATACCGTTTAAGTCTGTATTTCCTTCCATCGGACCTTGCTTGGTTACAGCAATAGCACCAGCGGCGGATGCGTAATCTGCAGCCATATCTATGCTCATGCCTTGATTGATACAACTGATGAGTGTACCTGCAAAGCAATCACCCGCACCTGTAGGGTCAACTTCTTCAACCTTGTAAGGTGCAACATCAATTTGGTTATCACGAGTATAGACTGTAGAACCAACTGAGCCTCGTTTAACAACAATTATTGATGCTTTATGATTTGCAAATATATCACGAATCAGTTCACTCTCGCCTGTAGACCCAAGCAAATAACTAAGTTCTTCAACACTTGCTTGAATGATATCGGCATAGGAAAGTATTTTTTTTAAGAAATCCAATTTTGTCGGATTATCGAGAATTTCTTTACGTATGTTCGGGTCGAAGGATATTTTAATGTCTCGTCTTACGATAATTTCCAAGCATGCTTCTACTGCTGCTTGAATTGAATGATTATAAACAGATGAACCCATTATATGAAAGTAACTACAATCATCGAACACTCGATCATGAACGTCTCGTTCACTAATATACCCTGAAGCAGACTTCACAATGTTAAAGATAAAATCACGGTTACCATCGTCTGTGTAGGTAACAAAGGCACTCCCGGTAACGTTCTCCTGATCAACTCTCATAAACTCTGTATTAACGCCTGCATCATTGAGTCTATTGAGGTTAATTCGACCAAATCCATCATCCCCTACTGCCGAGATGAAATTGACATCTGACCCACATCGGGATGCTTGATCTGCGAAAATTGCTGGAGCTCCACTTGGAAAAGGACCTGCAAACACTCCACTCTCATCAAATTTTTGACCCATCTCAGTTGCAACCATTTCGACAAGTGTCTCACCAATTGTTACTATTGTTCCCATTATTTATTTCCTTTACTACGAACATCAATTAATACTGCAATAACGATGATTGCACCTTTAACAATTTGTTGATAAAAGTATTCCAAACCGATAAGGTTCATACCGTTATTAACAACACCAATAATCAAGGCACCAATCAGTGTTCCAAGAATTGTTCCTTGTCCACCGTTAAGACTTGTCCCCCCCAGAACAGCTGAAGCGATTGCATCCAACTCATAGGATTGAGCAACATTTGGTTGCGCGGAGTACAAACGTGATGCCATTAGAATTCCACTTACAGCCGCAGTCATTGCTGAAACAACAAATACCGAAATTTGTAACTTGTTGATTTTAATTCCTGAATATTTGGCGGCTTCACGATTACCACCCATCATCTTCAATTGGCGACCATATTTTGTCTTTGAAAGAATAATGTGAGCAATAATTGCGATTGCGATCATTATTAGGATTGGATATGGAATTATACCAAGAAATCTTTGATTCCCAATCGCCAGCAATGCTTCATTTTTAATTTGAATTGGCTTGGCATCTGTGAGAGCAAACCCAATTCCACGAATGATTTGCATCGAGGCAACAGTGACAATGAATGTTGGCAATTTAAACTTTGCACTGATATATCCATTAAAGAAACCAACAGCCACACCTAACAATACAATTGTTATGATTAACGCTAAGACAAGATTCATGCCATTATTGATGAGCATCCCCATGACAACACCAGACAACGCAAGTGTTGAAGCAACAGACAAGTCAATCTCACCAATCATTAACACAAAGGTCATCCCAATGGCTAGAATTGTAATAATAGAAACTTGCAGTAAAATATTCATTAAATTATCGGCTTGGAAGAAGTGTCCACTCAAAAAGGAGAATAGTATAATGAGCGCTACCAGTGCCATGGTAGTTCCACTATATGTCTTAAATGTACGATTTCCTCTTACCTTTTCAATAAAACTCATTTTAGTTCCTCCTTCGTGATAACCTTCATCACATCTTCTTGTGATACAACCTTCGGATTCATTTCCTCAATGATTGTCATATCTCTAACTACCGCCAAGCGGTCAGACATATTTAGAACCTCTGGTAGGTCAGATGATATTAAAATAATAGATAGGCCTTCTCGAGCCAAATCAATAATTAACTCATAGATTTCATATTTCGAACCAACATCAATACCTCGTGTTGGTTCGTCCAGTATAAGTATCTTGGGCTCAATCTCAAACCATTTGCCAAGAACTACTTTCTGTTGATTTCCGCCACTTAGATTGCGCGTGTTCTGTTCAATATGTGGGGTTTTGATCCTAATTTTGGCCACATTATCATTTGCAATCACTACTTCTTTGGCATGACTGATCATATTATACCGATTTAATATTTTTTTTATGTTTACTACTGATAGATTCTCTCGAATTGATGCATCGAGCACCAATCCCTCTTGCTTGCGATCTTCCGTCACAAAAGCAATTTTATGCTTAATTGCATCACTAGGTGAGTTCACATTGACAACTCCTCCATTAATTTTCAAGGTTCCGCTGTCTTTTTTTAATATTCCGAATATTCCCTGGGCAATTTCTGTACGTCCTGACCCCATTAACCCATAGATTCCCAGGATTTCACCCGGTTTTACACTCAAATTTATGTCGTGGTAATATCCTGTTTTCGAATAATGACTCACCTCGAGTTGATTTTCATTGGATAAACTTGCAAAGTCTTTGATTGGATATACATTTTTCATCTCTCGTCCGACCATAAGTTTAACGAGTTCGTTTTCGTCAGTATCTTTTGTTATTAATTCTCCAACTTCTGCACCATCACGAATTACAACAATTTTTTGGCTTATTTCAAAGATTTCATTAAGCTTGTGAGAAATATAGATAACTGAAATCCCCTGCTCACGCAATCGATTAATTGTGTTGAGAAGATTCTTAGTTTCTTTATTACTGAGTGCGGACGTTGGTTCATCCATAATGACGATTTTTGGATTGGCAGATAACGCCTTTGCTATCTCTACCATTTGTTGTTCACTTACGGATAAGTCTTTGGCGAAACTGTTTGGATTGAGATTGAAATTCAGACGATCTAAGAGGACTTGTGCATCTTTAACCATCTGTTTGTCATTTACCAGTCCGAGTCTTGTTGGCTCATTTAATACATAGATATTCTCTGCAATTGTGAGATTTGGAACAATCGATAACTCTTGATGAATGATGCTTATTCCTAATTGTGCAGCATGTTGTGGATCAGTTATTTTAACTGGTTGACCCTTTACGAAGATTTCGCCTTTTGTTGGTTGATATGTACCAGATAAGATTTTCATCAGTGTTGATTTTCCAGCACCATTTTCACCTACAAGGGAAAGAACCTCTCCCTTTTCGAGTTTAAGGGATACGTCACTAAGTGCGACGACTCCTGGGAATTCTTTTCGTATGTGCTTCATTTCCAAAATAGTACTCATGTATTACCTCCCAAAAAATGAAAGGGGGACTAATCCCCCTCCGATATTTATTCAGATAGATTTAGTTCCACTTTATCGCCGTTAACCTTAACATCAACCATTCCCTTACCTTCAACAAAAAGTCCTGGTGTGATTGCAATTTCTTTTTCAACAGACTCGCCTTTTGCTAATTTCTTAGCGACTTCCATCGATGCTTTTCCCATTTGATCAGGATGTTGTACGACAACTGCTTTAAATGCATTTGGCTCTGTTACCTTGTCTTGAGCTTCTTTAAGACCATCAAATCCAACAACAATTGCTTCTGATTTCTTTTCTGAAATTGCATTTGTCGCTGCTATTGCCATATCATCTCCAAATCCAAAGATTCCTTTGATTGATGGATTGCTAGTTAACATATCTTGTGAGGCAGTTAATGCTTCTTCTCTAGTTCTACCAGGCAGCTCCGTTACAATTTTCATGTTTGGATAGAGTGCGGCAGTTTTTTTGAATCCATCAATTCTATCTCTTACCGATTGAACTTCAGGGTAAGTAATCAAACCAATCTCTCCAGAACCATCAATAAGTTGTTGCATAGCTTCTGCAGCAATCATTCCACCTGAGTAGTTATCAGTTGCAATATGCGCATCCACTTCAATATCATTTGCTTTAACGTCAACTGTTACTACTGGAATTCCTGCATCTTTGGCTTTTTGAATTGCACCGCGGATTCCATCCGAGTCAACAGGTGTTAACACGATAACATCAACTTTTTTTGTGATGAAGTCTTCAATATCAGAAATTTGACGGTTCAAGTCTTGGTCAGCAATCGCGACAGTTAACTCTATATCGTTTGCTGTTGCCTCTGACTCCATAGATTCCTTAATTGCAACCTGGAATGGATGAGATGCAGTTAATAGTGACGCACCAACTTTAACTTTAGAATCAGCTGAATCATTTGAGTCTGCATTTCCACATGCCACTAGTAAGGTTGCCATTAATAATACGATTACAATATTCTTAATTTTTTTCATTGCTTCCTCCGTTTATTTTATCTTCTTTATAGAATTTCCTGGAACGAGTCTTGTTGGCAAGACGACATTCTTATTGACCAAATCTGGATTTTTGATTTTATTTAAAATCATATGTGCAGATTCAATCCCAATTTCTTCCATTGGCTGTTCGATCGTGAATATAGTTGGACTTAACATCTGAAATACATCAATGTTGTCATATCCGAGCAGTGAAATATCATCACCAATCGTAATGCCATTTTTCATAAAATATTTTATTGCTGACATCGTCATCTCGAAATTAGATGCAAAAACTGCAGTAGGTCGTTTGTCGAGTTGCATCAGTTGCTGAATATTCTCCAAACCACCATCTTTTTGATACTTACCTGTTTCAATCAATTCCTCACGAACTGGAATTCCAAATTCTTCCAGCGCTCTAAGGTATCCTTTTTTCCGCTCTCGGGCAGTATAAACGTCATCCGGACCAAGAATTAATCCAATACTATCGTGTCCGTTATTAATGAGTTCAATCACACCTTCATAGGCTCCTTGCTCATTTTTACACGTTACATAGTTAATTGATAAGTTTGGAACACGTCTATCAATCAATACCAATGGAATGTCTTCACTTAGTAGTTTTATGTTTTCAGCACTTTGGTCGGAAACAGGCATCATGATTACACCATCTACACGTTTTGCATTAAAAACTTCAATCTTTCTACGTTCAACTTCCAAGGAGTTGTTGCTACCAGCAACGATGCTGCTATATTCGACTGTTTCAAGTACCGATTCAACACCATCCATAACCTCAGTTACGAAAATGTCGTTGAGTGATGGAAAAAGAAGTCCGATTGTAAATGTGCGATTTAGCTTTAATCCCTTGGCCAAGGTATTCACATTATAATCGAGCGCATCAATCGCAGATTGAATCGCTTTTTTATTTCCATCTTTAACACTATAACCATTTATGAACCGTGATACTGTCCCTACTGATACCCCAGCTAAATTTGAGACATCTTGAATGGTAGCCTTTTTCCTCATGTATCCACCTCCACTTGAATCGATTCAATAATCATTGAATCCATGTATTGAGAACGCTTACAATATTAATATATCCTACCCCAACAGCAAAGTCAACCCCATAATTGAATCGTTTCAATTATGGGTAACGACGATAGCATTAACTATAATCACACTACAATTATTACACCAATCGATTTAGTATCTCCTTTGTTTTTGATTTTCTAAGCATCCGTGACACTAACTTTTATACACATAAAAATACCTCATTCTAAGTTTCATATAACTATGGCACTTGAATAGAGGTATTTGTTTTATATATTTGCGATTTATACTATCGTCCAAACTTTAGAGACTTGGTGACATTATGGTTTTTCTCATTTAAGTTTTTTTACGCCTAATTCAAAGAGTGTATTGAACGCTTTAATTATCCGAAAGTATATCAATAATTTCTAAATAATTTCTTTCGAGTGCATAATCGAGTGCCGTATACCCTTGGTTATCACGTAATTCCTGGTTTGCACCATTATCAACTAAAAGCCGCACGATTTCTTGGTACACTTTCGAACCATCAGATAAAGCAACGGCTTCAATTAATGCTGTATAGCCGAAATTATTTTGAAGATCTATCGGTTCTTCACTCAAATCAAGGATGAGACGAACTGTTTCAAGATGACCTTTTTCTGCAGCGGGTATCAAAGTGTTTCCGCCATATCGATTGCGAACTGAATAATCGATTGTTGCTTGCTCATACATATATTTTATTATCTCTATTCGACCATTTGCACCAGCATAAAGATAGGGTGAATCATGTATTAGATCTTGTATATTTACATTTGCGCCACAATCAATTAGAGATTTTGCTGTTTCAATATCATTATTATGAACTGCAATCAGCAGTGCTGTTGCACCCGTTGCATTTTGCATATCAATGTTTTCTATTGCTTGAGGCACTGATGCTTCGGCACAACTACTGAGTAAGAAAAAAGTTACTAATATTTTTTTATCATTATTTCCTCCTTTAGAAATCATCAAATACAATCCAACAACTGTAATTCAACTCACCACGATGGCTTTATATCTAACATTTCTGCTAGTGTTTTATATGTTTCGAATGCCTCATGTTTTGTGAATGACTCGTCATCAACGATCAATGAGTTGTTTGCCTCAATATAATTAGTAAGACTATCAGCAAAATCAATGAATTCATTGTTTGTTGCTAGATTGTAATCAATTGAGTAGTAACGTGATTGTCTGTAGTATGGACGATCAGTAATATCTGTCATTTTATCGTAGGAGTCTGCAAAGTATTCGTCGTACTTCACTTCTTCAATTACATCATCCTTTGTGATCACTTCCAAACGCGCAATAATGCCATTATCCAACTCTTTTGCCACACCGAAGTATTTGTAACCAAATGATTCATCTAGCCAGCCACTCATCTCTGAAGCGAGAGGCATAAAGCCTTGTCTTGCCGATGAAGAAGCACCTTTAACCGTATTAAAACTTCCCGATAGACGGTTTTCCGCACGCATTTGATCTTCAACAAAAGTTATTCCATTAACTACCGTAACAAGTGTCTCATCTGTTCGTGTATTAGCAGCTTGGAAAAATGCGTAGTCAGAGAGTCTTTTATTCTTGCCTGAGTACTTGTTTTCATAGTATGGATTACTGGCAAACTCAGTAAACTGAACATTTTCAATCTGTTTTGTTTGTGGATTCGTCACAACTTCGACAATACCATAGTTACTCCCTGAAAAGCTTCTTTCATTTTTATAGTAATATCCCTCTAGAACCCCCAATGGGGGTTGATTTGACCAAAACATGAGATTTGCTTTTTCTTCATCTGTATACAAGGGGGGAGGTGTTGTTCCAAAGGTCGTACTGGTCGCACCAGAAACAATATCATAGTCATATTGATGTGCATCGAATGAAAGATCACTATTCTTGTGTATCTTATCCGATGGTGTTGGTTCTGGTTTTATCTCAGGTTCTTCAATCTGTGTAGTTGCACAGCCACTTATAAATAACAATGTTGGCAACAAGATACTAAACTTTGAAAATTTCATGCAAACTCCTCCTTTATAGATTAAAAGCTAAATGTCGGTGTAAATTCACCGGTATAGGGTTCGTGTTCAACAAACACCTTGATTTCATTGCCATCTTTATCTTTACCCATGCGAGTATATGTGAATCTCGCGTTGTTGAGTTCCGTTAGAGTAAGAACAGCGCCATAAGGTTTTTCACCAATGGAAACATGTGCGCGAACGCGATTATTAATAATATCGAAGTACCCATAGTCCCCACGGCTCAACCCGGTAGCTACATCAAAGAATTCATACTTGTTATTGGTTTCATCAAACTTAGCAATACTGATGAACATTTTGTTTTCTTCAGTTACATCAACACCATTTTCATCGAACACTTTAGTGCCATTCCATAATGTTTGTCCAAGAATATCAATACCCCGAACATCTTGCTCAATTTTGTCAGAGTATGTTGTGTCTTCAACTGGAGCATTGGTAAATACTAGTTCTCTCTCTTTGTATGGAATATGCTCCACATACACTTCAACATCCTTGCCTTCTTTATCTTTACCCATACGTTTGTATGTAAAGATTTCATCCGTTAACTCTGTTAAGTCAACAACAACCTGGTAGCCTTTAGTCTGCGAAATCAAGATACGTTTCTCCCCATCTTGTGTAATGAAGAACGTTCCTTCGTCTCCACGAGTTTCACCACTGTCTTTATCGAAAAATTCATATTTTCCTGATTCAAAATCATACAATGCAAGCCCTAAGAATCCTGCATTTTCTTCGCTAAGATCATTATTCTCTTTATCATAAGCACGTGTTCCTTGCCATGCTGTTGATGTCAATATATTTGTATATTCTTGCCCTTTTGTTTGATGTGTTTCAGAAACTTGTGGTTTCTCTGTTTCCCCTTCAGTCTGTTTTGCAGCGCACCCCACTAATACAACACTTGCAATAATAAATGATGCAAAAAATTTGATTCTACTGTTTTTCATATTAAATGCTCCTTCTGTCATTGCACTCATTGTATAATATCAATATAAACTAGACCGAACGATGCGGTTAAATCTTCATGAAGAATAATAAACTAAAATAAACTCTTGTGGAATGCTTGAATAAAGCATCCCATACTGTATACAATACATAAAAGGAGAACATTAAGATGACAATTAAACAACGCTTTATACTATCGTACTTAAGCTCGTTCGCTATCTCAATTGTCGCCATGCTTGCTATAGTCGCAATGGTGTTTGCTGCGACATTAGGAGAAATACCTTCACCTGCTAACTTCTACAAAATGCTCACCGTCCAAAGAGGGCTAACTAAAGTTGAAAGTGATGCATTTCTTAAGTTAAGTAGAGTTGTACAGCGATCTCCTGAACTTATAACGGTTCCTTTCAATGAAGAATTGACGACTATCATTGATGATATTGAAGCGAACAATTTGAAAGTTGTTATACGGAAGAACAATACTTTCCCCTATTATACCAATGGATTAGTCCTGGCTTCTCTTGAGGTGCATGCCCCAGAATACGAAATTCACAACTTCGAACCCATTGGAACCCTCGATAATAATGGAAAACTCTATCGCTATGTCAAGAATGACTTCCATTACCTTGATGGCAGTGTCGGAAGTATCGTCGTTCTTAATCGTGAAACAACCCTCTTCGAAGTTTTCTCAAAGTGGGGAATTGGAATTATTATAGCAATACTAGCTGCTGCAATAGCACTCGCAAGTACGATTAATCGCAAGTTAAAGAAATCAACCATTGATCCTATCGAAACTTTGGAGTTCGCAATGCAACAGGTTTCTGACGAAAATGATTTGAATCAATTACTTGAAGAATTTCCGCAAGATAACATATCAAAGGATATCGCTCAGTTACAAGTACGTTTTAAAGAAATGTGGCAACAATTACAGTCTCTTGAGAAACTACGCGATGCCGATGAAGCAAATCGAATCGCATTGATTGCAAATATATCTCATGATCTGAGAACTCCAATTACATCAATAATCGGCTATATTGAGGGATTACTCGAAGGCGTGGCGGCAACCCCTGAGAAACAACACCATTATCTTAAGACAGTGCATCAAAAGGCAAATGACCTGAACAATCTAATCGAAACTCTGTTTCTCTATTCAAAGTTAGAGCATCAGGAACTTAACTTTGACACTAAGCCTATAAATTTAATCGAACTACTTGAATCAATTGTATACGACTATGATGAATCCAAACCAAAGCCAATCCTTATATATGAGGGTGAGTCTTTAATGATCGACGCTGACGCATTTCATTTACGCAGAGCATTTGTAAATATCATTGAGAACAGTATAAAATTTACTGACCCTGAAAAAACAGAAGCAATCATCGAGATACAAATTACAAAAACAGACGAGTCTCTTGTTGTCACACTATCAGATAATGGCAAAGGAATCGATGAGAACGACTTACCATTTATTTTCGACCGTTTTTATCGGGGTGAAAAGTCAAGATTTGCAACAGTTCCTGGATCTGGTTTAGGCTTGGGCATTGTAAAACAAATTATCGATAGACATAAAGGATTCATATCAATAACAAGTACATTTACTATAGGAACTGAGGTAAGAATTACTTTACCCAGAGTGAGGAAGCACCTATGAAAGATAGAGTTTTAATTGTTGAGGACGACTCAAGTATTGCTGAATTGCAAAAGGATTATTTGGAGATGTATGACTACGAAGTGATCATTGAAAATGACGGTCAGCGCGGGTTAGTACTCGCCTTGAAGGAAACCTTTGATTTAATTATTCTTGACGTAATGTTACCATCACTTTCTGGATTTGAAATATGCACGCAAATTAGAAAAGCTAAGAATACTCCGATTATCTTTCTATCAGCGAAAAGTGAAGATGTTAGTAAAATTAAGGCTTTCGGAATGGGTGCCGATGACTATATTCTGAAACCATTCAGTCCTAGCGAACTCGTTGCGAGAGTCAAAGCTCACATCAGCAGATATAAAATTCTTACAGAATCAACGAATACTGGGGATATAATTAAGTATGATAACCTCACCCTAGATATTTCTGCGCATAAAGTGACTATCGATGAAATTCTAATTAATCTGACATCAAAAGAATTCGCCCTTCTTGCTTATATTCTCACCAATCCCAACCGTGTTCTAAGTAAAGAACAGATTTTTGAGGCAGTCTGGGACATGGAGTCTTATGATTCCAATCTCTCAACGGTAATTGTACATATGAAACGACTGCGTGAAAAATTGAAAAATGGCGGCCTAAGTATTTTCCCCATCGAGACGATTCGCGGCAGTGGTTACCGGTTTAATTTGTAAAAAGGACTACTACAACACTGATCCATTAATATTATTAGGTATAATAACTTAAGTCAGAATGTAAGATGAACCCAATTAGTTGTACGCTATAAGTGAATTGTATTACTTATCAAGGAATGATTTCTGTATTAAACCGAAGTCGTTCCTTTTATTATCTTTACAATTCATACTTAGATAATTCAATGTAACTAAATTTTTGACATTGAAAAGCACCTCCATTATTTGTTGTCCAAATAATGAAGGCGCGCATCATCATGTACGTTCGCTTTTTTTAGTTATCATTCATCGATACTTGATTAAAGTAATGGTGAATAACTTCATGTACGTTCGAAAGTGTCGAAATGTGCATGATATCATGAACAAAATTGATGTTATTAATCAATTTCTGTAGCCACTCGACGTGGAAGAAAATGCTGTCTTCATCTTTACCAATTCCTATCATAAAAACGACTTGTACGACTTCACGATTCCATCGGATTGGTTTCTTAAGAATGCCAATAGAAATTATTGGGTCGTGTGATACTGGGAATAGACTATGCGTAATTGCGACATTATTACCGCGTTCTGTCGAGGATATGGATTCACGGTGAAGAACCATCTCACAAAAATCACCTGAGGATTTGAATGTTTGTATTGATCTATCGGCTATAATACGAATTGCATCTTCCGCGTTGTCCGATTCAAGATCAAAGTACAAACGTTCACTACTAAATGCTTGCATGAATTTCTCGAATTCAACATCAGTATTCTTAAATATCTTCCGCAATTCGCGACGTTCTTGATACTCAAAATTGTTGTTAATTTGATAAACATTGTCTTTATCTTCAAACTTTGATATTGGGAAATCGGTAACAATCAAATCATAGTTCCTTAATCTGTATTCATAGAATTCTGCGACACGAATCGAATTAATGTACGGTGAAAAGTGGTCAACAAGCTTTTGTCGTGCGAGCAAAGAAAAGTTTCGCCCCCGTTGATACACCATACAAACATCGTATTTTTTAATACGGCGGGAGTCTTTGACAAGCGAATAGTGAAGAATGTTGGCAATAATACTGATCTCTTCTTCAACAATAATATATCCATATTTTTTTTGCAGGTAGTCTCCCATTATTACCGCATACTCATACGCGATATTATTCCGTTTAATTTCCGTCAGCGATAAATTCCTGTAGTCATAACCATAAATTATTCTCACAAGAAGCCCCCGTAATTCTCGGGCAAGAAGTTTTCGTATTGTAAAATCTTCAGAGAAATCAACATTCGTGTATATAAACAGAAACTTAAGCATCTCGTCACCCAAAAAATACGAAGACTTATGCTTGGAAAGTGAAAAATCATCATCATAGTCATAAATGCGGCGCGCGACAAGGATGAGAGCCATATTTATAACCTCAGCCTCAGGTATCTTCATTAAAAGCTGTCCACTAAGCTTTTGTGCTGCATCGCACTCTTCATATTGAAGCGCCTCTTCAATCTCAATGTCACTCATTTCAATGAAATGATGTCGCTTCATACGATAATCAGCTACCAAGATTTGATTCACAACTTCACTCACACTTTGATTTGATATATGAATGTCATGTTCGAGAAGAATCTCAATCAAGGCATCATTCACAAATTTACTATCCAATTCAAAAACAGGATTGACATAGTTTGACGTAAGAACATCCTCGTCTACGAACATAAAGTCTGTAAACACATTGCGTATATTACGCTCGGCGCCTTTTATACACAACCCTTTATTCGATTGACTTACGATTTCTACACGATAGCCCTTGAGTATCTCGCGTGCCCTGCCAAGATCTGACGAGAATGTCGATTTACTTACAAATAACTCATCGATAAAACTATCACTTTTGACACATTCATTTGCTGTAAGCAGACGGTTTATAATATAACGAATGCGTTCACTATTTTCAAAAGGAATTGCCGTACTATCCCAGTATTTGTCATTAAAAGTCTGCATAAAAATAGCATATTCTCCGGCATCAAATATTTCAAGGGAATAACCAATACCTGATTTAATGAGAACACGAGCACCAAAGTTCTCAAATATCATTTCAAGTGTTTTTATATCTGTCCGTATCGTTCGTGAACTCGCACCCAAAACACTCGATAGCACTTCGCTACTAATCGGCTGATTAGCATTGATTAAAAACTTCATCAAGAGAATTTGTCGTTTATTCAAATCAAACATAAGGACCTCATTCCGAGTACACGAAAGAGATGCAAAGCATCTCCTAGTGTATCCATTTCTTTATTTTATCTATCATCATCGTAACATATTCTTCGGTATCACCATAACGGAACGGGGAATATATACTTTCAAATGACTGACCGTAGTGTTCTTTATCTACAAGGTATCCGACCGAATACTCTGTATATCCCCAGACGATGACAAAGTGTTTTGGGAAGGCCCTCTTGATCATTAGCCCAAATTTGGCTGCAAGCTCGGCGGGAACTGTAACAATAAGAATGTCTCCTAATTGCATAAACTTACCGTTTAATGTTACATCGACATCAAAATCTTTCAGCTCAAGTTGAGATTCTAGCAACGCCTTGGAGGTGTTTAAAAGCTTGAGTTCATCCAATCCGGTCTCTGTTCTCAATTCTTCTTTTATCTCTGCCAACTTTGATGAAAGCGCCGAACCATCACGTGTATAGCTTAAATGATAGGAATAGTCTTCGCTTTTTAACAGTGCACCTGCTGTTTCTGTCCACTGTATCGGATTTCTCAACTGGTCCATGATTTGCGTCCGAATGCGTTGCAGTTCTGCTCCATCTTCCCCTTGACGATACTGACGATTTCCCATGTCCCCTGAAGCACCTTGTGTCATTAAAACAATGCCTCCAAATTCAGCTTGAAGATCCGTTCGTAAAACCCCAAATAAATCACCACTTATTTTGTAGTTCGATGGACCAAGCACGGTTGGATGACAAGCCATATTAACGATTGTAGCAACAACATCTTTTTGTTTAAATTGGATAAATTTCACTTCCTTGTCAGCAATTTGATCCTTGCCATTTCTATTTCCATAGCACCCTTCAATTGTTGTTGACCCTGTCCACATTGTGCAATCAACCATTGCTTCAAGGGAGGACCCCACTGAACGCGCAGTATCCGCTACAAGTTCCTTCCGATAGCCTCGTGATGTTTCATCGTCTTCACGACTGAATAGGCCCATGAAACCGATGTCCGGTCCAGAATGGGTGTGTGTGAATCCAAGGACTATGTCTTCAATGTTGATTCCAAATTCTTCGTTAATCTGCCCCTTAACCTGTTCTCCAAGTGCTTCATCAAGCATAATTAGATCATAAGATACAAAGAGCGTATGCTTTTCACCGTCGTTTATTACAAGTGTACTGACATAGAGTTTATCCAAGACTCCTGTAGAACGATGCGTACGGCTTTGTTGGCCCGATAAGTACACATGACCTGTGGGTGTTATCTCTTGTCGACTTGCTCCTACTTTCATATTATGCCATGACCCCCGTGATATAGAATACAAACGAGATAAGAATTACAACAAGAATAGCCCGCGTCGAAGTCATATTCTTTCGACCCAATAACCAATAAATAAACCCAACAAGAAGTGCTGGAACAAGATTGGGCATAATCATATCTAGTGTATCTTGAAGTTTTGTAACAACCTCACCTTGGACAAACTCCAGCGGAATATTAACACTAATTACAGAGCCGATGAGCGCACCAATAACAGTCATTCCAAGGATATTAGCGGAGTTAGTTAGTGATTTAAGTTGTGATGATAAACTCGATACAAACTTTGATCCTTGCTTGTAACCCATATTGAAGAACCAATACCGGATAAATAGGAACGCAAATCCACATAGAATCCCGAGTGAAATACCCCATGGATTTCCCGCGAGTCCCATATAAGCTGCAATAGCATTGAATATTGTCAGTGGAATTACAAAGAATATTGCATCCCCAACTCCTGCCAAAGGCCCCATTAATCCAGTCTTAATTGACGTGATTGCCTCGCGTTTTTCTTCTTTGTTTGCTGCCGGTTGTTCTTCCATTGCAACTATCGCCCCCAGAACAATATTCCCAACAAATGGTTGTGTATTAAAGAATGTGTAATGGGAGAGGAGTGCCTCTTTATATTCGTCATCATTTTTGTAGATTTTTCTTAGAGCCGGTTGCAAACTGTATACAACACCACCCGACTGCATTGTTTCGTAGTTCCATGCAATTTGACATGTTGTTGCCCATCGAAGAAATACTTTATTCAGTTCTTTTTTTGTAACTGTATTTTCAAAGTTCGTCATCCATACTTCCTCCTGTCTGAACTACTTGAGCATCACTACTTTTATTTTTATCTTGTGCAAACATAATTAATGCCAATACAAGACCGAATATTGCGACACCCAACATTGGAATTTTTAAGTAACTGATAATTGCGAACCCAAAGATCAAATAGGCCAGATAGTTGCGTGGATTCATATATTTTAGAAGAATTGCAATCCCAACCGCTGGCAATAAACCTCCGGCTACTTTAAATGTCCCCATGAGCCAATCTGGAAGCATTGCTAAAATACTCTCAATTGCACCAATACCAAAGACAAATACCAGTAAAATTGGAAGGACTGCCTTAACCATCCAAGGTATGATTCCTGCAAGAATCCAATTCATTCCCAACTGATATTTCCCTTTTTCTACGGACTTGCGTGATTCATGTACAAAGAATGTCGTTGCCATTCTTACAAGAACGTCAACTTGGATCATTAAGAGTGATACGGGTAAAGCAATTGCCAGACCGTATTCAATATCTGTACCTGTTGCAATCGCTACGATTGTCCCAATCACTGCTCCGGTGTGATAATCAGGAACAGACGCCCCACCATATGCACCAATTCCTAGTGACATCAGTTGTAAGGTTGATCCAATTGTCAGTCCCAATGTTGGATTCCCTAATATGAGACCAGTAATGAATCCCCCAATAACCACACTCCCTCCGTACAAACTAATTTGGACGTTCATTTGTGTGTATGTATAAAAAGCCATGTATATTAAAATTAAAATTATTTGTAGAATTCCGATATCCATGATAACCTCCTTTTATTTTCCTAATTTCTCTAAGATTCCCTTCAAGTTCTCACTTGGATTTGAAGGAATGAGTTGAAGTGTCAAATCAACACCTCGTTCCATTATTTTATGAAAGTCCAAAATTTCATAATCAGTGACTGCAACTGTATTTGCAATCTTGGTTTTACCTTCAGTAAACGTTAGATTCCCAACATTGACCTTATCAATTGCTACCCCTTTGTCTAAGAGTTTCAATAATGTATCGGTACTCTTAATGATTAAGAAAACACGTTGACCTTCATAGTTACCAGCTTTGATACGCTCTGCAGCATTGTCAATTGACAACACAGATAACGCGACACCATTAGGACATGCCAGTTTAAGTGACATCTTTAAGATGTCATCTTGTGATGCAGCATCATCTACAACCATAATCCGTGTGACTCGTAATGAATTCGTCCACATAGTTGCAACTTGACCATGAATTAGACGGTCATCAATACGTGTATGAATTATTCCCATAACTTACTTCCTCCTTGTAATTCCAGTATACGTGAACCGCTTACATCTGTCGTTTCATTGATTTTCCGTAATGATAATACATTTACTCATCATCGGCATCCGATGTAATTGCATAATTATTCATATATATACTGGATGATTTTCCATTTTCAACAATTTTTTGAACTTCTTCAGTTGTCATATATTGTGAAGGCTCCAAAACGATTTCAAGAACCATTGGCAAGTTAACGCCCGCAATCAAGTGTGTATGCTCTCTTTTTAGATATGGTAGAAATGCACGGTTTACACTACCACCTAAGAGATCTGTAAAGATAATTACCTCATCTTCACTCTTTACAGTACTAAAGTATTCATTGATCATATCTTCGAGAGGCGTGTCACCAACATATGCACAAATAGCTGCAATGTCATTACTCTCACCAGCAAAGAATGATACGGTGTGCACAATCCCTTGTGCCATATTTCCATGTGACGCAATTAGTATTTTTCTCATATATCCTCCTGAATACATCATAAGCGCATTTGTCAGTCTAGGATATCGCATGATTTTCCGCTATGAAGTGGAAGTCTGTAGAATAATGAAAAATCAAACCAATAGTTTAGCCTTCTCTTTGTATCAAGAAAAACAAACACTCAGAATTATGTTGTATTTCCCTAATGTTGTTTCTTTGAAAACCGCTTAAATTCATATTTATATTCTAACGTGTTGTACTGTATAATATTTCATAAAGAGAGGTATACTCCATGAACCATGTATTTTGGAATAGTGAGCTTATCGGTGTATTCACGAATCAATTTGACTCAAAGAACCATTCTCATCTTATGATGCAGTTTTTTATCGCAATGGATGAAGAACCCCTTACAGTAATCATTGACAATGTGGAAATCAAAAGTAACTGTGTCCTCGTAAATTCAGACACCACGCATGCATTCAGTTCCAATAATACCTGGCATTTCTCACTTCTTATTGATCCCTTGTCTGTAACTGGCATCTTACTTCGTCAGTCTCTTGCTGGAGCACGATATGGCATCTATCCATCAAAATCCTATATTTTTGACCCCAATACTATGAGTGAAAAGAACTATCAGGATTTTATACACAATCTCTTGGATCCAATAATTGAAAGTAGAGATTGCCCTTTAATTGACAGTCGTATAGGCGGACTCCTTGACATGCTTAGCAATTGTATCTGTGATACCCACGAATTGAATGCGTATGCTCAGTCTGTCTCACTATCGCAAAGTCGACTCTCACATTTATTCAAACAAGAAACGGGTTTATCTTTAAAATCATACATCCTCTTACATCAAACAAAGATTGCTTTCATGCGCATCCTTGAAGGACAATCCATTACAGCGTCTGCACTCGAGGTAGGATTTGACAGTTCTGCACACTTTGCAGCAACTGCACAACGCTTGATGGGTATTTCGGCATCACAATCTACAAAAGATAGCCGTTTTTTGAAAGTCAAACCACTTTAACTCATTCATAATTGATCTATGGAGGTTATTATGAAAAATGCATATTTAGAAGAAACACCCTTATTAAACTATTCACACCCTAGTATCCAGGAAATTGTAGACAAATGGGCATCTGACAGTAGTTTTAACAAGATAAAACACGCATATGAATTTGTACAAAATGATGTCTTGTTTGGATACAATGCTACAGATGAAATGGCCGCATCCGAAGTTCTTAGTGATCATTATGGACAATGCAACACAAAGGCTACGCTACTCATGGCGATGCTTCGGGCATTAAAAATCTCCACACGTTTGCATGGGGCACTTGTCGACAAAGATTTTCAAGCTGGAGCACTACCTAAGTTAGTGTCCAAATTGTCACCACAAACAATCGTACATACTTGGGTTGAGGTCTTCTATGATGATAAGTGGCATGCACTCGAAGGTGTCATCATCGATCAAGACTATTTCAAGTCAGTTCAAGATAAGTCTGGAGTAACCTGTGGTTCATTTGAAAAATATGCAATCGCAACTGATGATTTTACACCAGAAAGTGTGGCTTGGCGTGGTGACAGCACTTATATACAAAGTAATGCTGTCACAAAAGATTTAGGGGTGTATGATTCTCCCGATGATTTCTTTAATTCACATCAGCAACAACTTGGTCCCATCAAACTGTGGTTGTATACAAACATTGCCACGAAATGGATGACATGGAATGTCAAACGTGTTCGAAGATAAATCATATTCCAAAAACGTCAGTTCGTTGAATTGACGTTTTTTCTACTATCATTGCAAAACAACGAATTCACTCGCTTATACCTCTTTATAGTTTTTATATACAAAGGCTGCAAAAGTTGTTTCATAGCATTTTTCAATCATTTCATAACATTATCTTAGTAACTGGTATGCTGAGTTATATAATTCTATATATAGTTCATAAAAGTCACATTACACAATGTCTCTACATTCATTAATGTTTTATTTAGTATCGGCATTACACTGAATATCTCGACTTCAGATGTTAAAGATTCTATTGTTCAGAATCCTAACTTGTAGATCTATGTAAGAACAGTCAAACCACAAGTGGAGGAACCATGAAAAAATATAGAATATACCTAATTGCTAGCATACTGTTGTCCATTTCAGTCACGACAGTATCCGCAAGTGAACCTGAAACACAGTTTAACAATGAAATTACATCTGATTTTATAGGTACAGGAGACAGCATTGATATAGAGGGAGCTGATGTTCTTGCTGAAACCGATGAATGGATGCCTGACGGGAATCTTCAACATGCAATAAGTCAAAAATTAAACATAGAAGTTGCCGACCTTTCCAAAGAGAAAATGGAGTTACTAACTTCTCTTGAACTTAACAGCTCTGAGAATATCATTAGCAATCTCAGCGGTCTAGAGTACGCAGTTAATCTCGTTGATTTAAAGATCGGATTGGCCACTAACATTACGGACTATACGCCCATAACACTATTGGAACAATTAGACTACTTAGCACTCACTACACCAAATCTCAACGACGGTAACTTCCCAAACCTTCCACAGTCTATAAGTATTCTTGATCTGCGGGAAACACGAATAACAGATGAAAGCCTAAATATTGTCGGGCATATAGAGAATTTAGAATACCTGTATATTGATCGATTAAAAACAATTAAAAGTATTGATCCTCTCGTTCATGCAAAGAAACTGCGATTAATCTTCATGCAGTTCTCCGGTGTTCACGATTTCAGAATTGTAAATGAAATGCCTGCACTACGTGAACTGCTTGCCTATTCACCAAACGTTGGTGACGATAATTCAATTTCAACTTTATATCATGAGGAATTAATCTATGACGAAATCAACAAAGTAGTCTTCATTCCTTTTTCAATCATGCCTGATCGTCTAACAAATTTTGATGGTTACCAACCACCATTCACCAAGTCAACATCAGCAAACAATACTGTCCTTAAAATTAATGGAGATCAAATCCCTTCCAGCCGAATGACAATTGATGAGCATGGAATTACAGTATCTGGTTTCGATGTTCTAGATTTTGAATCCATTACAAGCTTGTATTATAACGCACGCTTTGACAACCCCGCTGGATCATACGAAACACCGGAACACCTCATTAACTACGCAATATCATCAGGGATCTACCTGCACCAATTTGATGTCATTCCAGCCCCATCTTTTGGGGAAATCATCATAAAATATACCGATGAAATGGGAAACGAATTGGTCCCAACAATTCGCAACGAAGGTCTTATTGGTGAAGCTTTCATTGCTGCACCAATTGAGATTGATGGATGGAAATTACAACCTGGCCAAACCAAAATAGAAATGCAATTTGAAAAGGATATACAAACCCAAAGTTTTATCTATATTGAAAATTCAATTAACCCTGTGATACCCCAAGAAGTAATTCCTGAAGGCCCGAATGATGATACAAAAATACCTACTGAATCAGAAAATCAATCTCTGGAAAATTTGCCAAATACAGGATTTTCAAATTCAGACTTGGCAATATATTGGGGAGGATTCTTGCTTGTCGGAATCGGTATTTACCTTGTAATTCGTAAAGAATATTCTAAGTAGCGGTTTAATCCTACAAAATTCACCAATTAAAGCTTATTATACGATTTTCAACCTTAACACTATAAAGACGGATACAATTGCATCCGTCTTTATAGTATTAAGCAGTATGAAACGACTCACTTGGAGGTTTTGTCTGATCCGTAATTCTCAAGAATTGCGTTAAAAATGTACTCACACAGCTTGAAAATTGATCTGGTTTCTCAATATTAGGGAAGTGAGCAGTATCATTGAAAACTATAAACTTCTTCGAATCATGACTCAACCTTTCAAAGTATTCATATGCACATTCAAGTGAAACTTGACCATCGTGTGCGCCATGAACGAAGAGCATTGGGATATTAATGTCCAACACTGCACCACTCAAATCGATGTCCTTTACTGAATCGAATAGCACTTCATGACTTTTCTTTAGTCCTCGTAGATACCATATTTTTTCTTTCAGTGTATAATCCCTACTTGATAACAGCCTACCCATTACAAAATTTCTTGGAAGGTCTCTATGCATTAGACCCGCTTTATATCTCATAATGAGTGGTGTTTTTATATTCTTCATATAATTAGAGGACATTGATTCCATTTCTAAACGATTCATTTCAAGAAGTCTAAGCCCTTTCTCATCCTCATTTGACTCGCATAATTGAAGTAGCTTATCATATATACTTACTTCGGAGGCATGAGTATTTACAAGCTGAGCAATCCCAATGTAAGCACTAAATATCTCAGGTTCCAAGCGCATCGCTTCAATACAGAGATATGTACCAAAGGAATGACCCATTAGTATGACCTTATCCTGATTATAATGTGACCTTAGATAGTTTGCCAACTTGATAACATCATTGATGTGTGAAGTGAGTGTAACAGGTTCATTTGTTTTGAACGATAAACCACATCCGCGTTGATCGTAATAGCACACGTTAAATTCAGAGAGATATGTATTCGGTAATTTCGTGTAAAAAAGTGCATATTCAGGACTGCCTGGACCACCGTGAACATAGAGAATAATTGGTTTCTCAGAATTGTTATCAGATAGGAATAGTCCATATGTTTCGCCCTCAATCGTAATCATTTGTTTATGGACCATTTTTAGGCTCCTCGCAATTCAAATTTATCGATTTTCTTTGCCATTTTTGAACTCAATGTAACTGAAATCACCATCAGTAATAACGAAATGTAGATGGAGGGTGAACCATCCCCAACAGTCTGAACATTACAAAGAATGGCACTGATGATAATTGCTGTAATGATAGTTGTTGGTATAGATTTAAGATTGAATCCCATTGCCATGCTGATCATCCCTACCAATGTTGCATTAATAGCAACTTCTAAAACTTTAGGAAACTGCGCCATGAATTGAACGGACAATGAATTGGGCTGATTTAAGATTGGGAATAATGACTCCGAAACAAAGAATAACAAATACACAACAGTTTGGCTCAATACGGCATATATAATTGTTAGCGAAACACACACGATCAATTTTGCCAGAAATACTTTGATACGCGATACCGGGTACAACATTAGTAATTGTACATTCTCATTATGATAAGACTCGACAACAAACTTCGAGAAAATCACTGCAGACAGAATTGAGAAGCTTGCTAATGATAAAAGGTGAACCATGGTAAATACAAATTCATAACTCGCTAAAAAGTTATTTGAAACTGCATCATCTGGCTTCATCTTTGATACAAAAGCAAAGAAATAACACATGACAACAAGCATGAGTGTCATTAGAGCAACAGATACTGTATACCTTGAAATTGATGTGCGTTTAAATTCTAATTTGATGAGTTTATTCATTGGTTGTTTCCTCCATTTTTTCGATTAAGAAATTTTCTAAATTGACCCCTTGTTTTTCTATTAATACCTGTATATTTTCATCAACAGTAATCTTATGATTACTAATTAAAAGTATATGATCGGATACCTCTATAACTTCGGACAATATGTGGCTAGAGAAAATAATTGTCACCCCACTCAGAGATAGATTTTTGAAGAGTGTTCTCATGTCACGGATTCCAATAGGATCAAGTCCATTCAAGGGTTCATCGAGAATTAGAACTTTAGGTGAATGAGCAATCGAGCGGGCGATTGCAAGGCGCTGCTTCATTCCTAAAGAGAATTCGCTTACTTTATTATTCTTTTCTTCAATGAGTCCAACTTTTACTAACACTTCGTTAATTATCAACTCATGATCATCTGAATTTACACCCATGTAGTCTAGATGTAGGGATAGATTGTCATAGGCATTTAAGTGTGCATAAAATTTTGGATTTTCAATCGTTGCACCAATTCGTGTCAACACTTCAACGCGATTCAACTGCGGATTATAGCCGTCAACTAAGATGTCTCCCTCATCCATTTTCAGCAAACCCAACACGGCTTTAAAAAGTGTTGTCTTACCAGACCCATTTTTTCCTAGCAAACCATAGATACCCTGATTGCATGTAAACGTACAGTGTTCAAGCACTGACTTATCGCTGTACTTAAGCGACACATTATTAATTTCGATCATTTTTTTCTCCTTACAGACTATCAGTCTGTTGTTGTGTAAAAGTTAAGTTGCCTAGGCAACTTTTGTAATTCTTTTATAATATACAATGATACACTCGACTAACTCTGCATCCAGCAAATCGACCCCAAGACCCTTAAATAGACTTTGGTAAAATTCAATTTTACTTTTTAACTGCGAAATATTAACGTCATAGAGCATCGTACCAATCCAAATGCTGAAGAAATAAGTAATCAGTTCTGCACACTCGAACGGCGATTGACATTGCATCGATCCATCTGTATTTCCTTCAATGATGAATTGTTCAATTCTAGGTAGAACATGTGTCATATTCATTTGATACAACTCACCGAATATTTTCGGATCATTAAACATTTCACGCGCACCAGAAAGCAAGTCTGCTTTTGAGTAATCATTAAGACGATTTAAGAATAAAAGACGTAGTCGCTGCAATGATGTTTTATCATCAAGCTCAAGATAATACTTAAACTGATTTTCTTGCCCTTCTAACCCCATCATAATGTGATCAAATATTTCTTTTTTTGATTTAAAATGGTGATAAATTGATCCTTTTGAAAATCCGTAATCGATAATATCTTGCATTGTAGTGTTATCATACCCTTTTTCAAAAAATAACTTTTGAGCGGTTTCTAGAATTCGAGCGATTGTCTTCTCCGAATCTCTTTTACTTGTCATTTAACTTTAGCTCCTTACTCCAAACCTTCGGTCTGTAAACATACAATAACAGACCGACAGTCTGTTGTCAACACTTTGTTCATAGAACCTGTTGCATACAAAATTTATAACTCTAATAAGACGTGTGTGATTTTGAAATGGATAATTTTACTTAAATTACTTTTATTACATTTTTCGGTAGTTTTATTACTTTTATATAACATTATGAAGTTTGTGTAGTATAATCGAGTATCCACTCTTTTTTGTGGAAGGATTGGAGTGTGTAAGCACACATATCAAGTAACGTATATACTATAAATACTGACTGTCATTATTGATTTATCAATTGTATTCTACCAGTTTATATACATTGCCTAACTGCTAATATGAAAGTGAGAATAATGAATGAACCGTAATATGAATAAACTCTTTTCTATTTTGGGGGTGATATTGGGATCATCAGCCTTAATTGTCTATTTGAACGTAAAGTACAAAACAAACTATCCCACTTATTTATACGTTGTTTTTACAATAAGTCTACTATTTGTCTATAGTAAAATTACGATTTCTTTTCTACATTCCAAGAAAGTAGATCGCATTTTAAAGGAATTTAATGTCGAGAATGCCAATGGAAAAGTAAGCATTATTATTCCATGTTATAACGAATCCCATGAGATTGTCGTCAAGCTCTTTGAACAACTTAAGCAGCAGACACTTCGCGCATATGAGGTTATATTTATTGACGATTGTAGTACAACTTTAACTAACTATAATTATGTAAATTCGCTTCGCGATACAACTGACCATAACATCATCATAAAAAGATTTGAGAAGAATAAAGGGAAATTAGCAGCGGTTAAATGGGGCATTGAACAATCAAGGGGAGATTATATTATGCTCATCGACGCTGACAGTTACATTGTCGAGACTGGCATCCAAGAAATGCTTTCTCCAATGTATCACCACGAGTCGATTAGCGCTACTTGTGGGCAAGTATTACCCTTGAACCGCTCAAAAAATTTTCTTACAAGAATGCAGGATACATTGTATTTTAATGCATATAACCTTGGCAGACACTACCAAAGTTATTTTAGCAAGGTACTCGTCTGCTCAGGCGCAATAAGTATGTACCGTAAGAAAATGATTGAACCTTATTTATCAGAATTAACAACAACCCTCAAGGGAAGGAAACGATTATCTGGTGATGATATTGTATTGACTAATATCATTCTGAAAAATGGCGGTCGAAGTGTCTATGTGGAGAGTGTAGCTTGTTATACTGCGGTTCCTGAAAACATAAAGGATTTCTTCAACCAACAACTGAGATGGGCTAAAGACGCATTTTTTAATATGTTTGAGCAATACAAAACAGCGATAAGTCATCCATTCTACTTCCTCTTGCAATTTCAAGAAGTAATGTTTTGGCTCGTATCTCTCATTTCTTTTCTCTATTTCATGGTCTCAAGAAACATTCTGATTGATAATAAAACAATGGTTCTCATTGGTATCTTTATAATTACAATCTCATTCGTAGAGAATTACTATATTATTTCAACAAAAAGAGAGACGACTTTACGTGCGATTCTATACTACAATGTATACCAGTTCATATTGATACCTATTCGAGTGATTGCTTTGTTTACCTTCCTCAACCAAAATTGGAAGAGACACTCCGACCAAATCCATGATGTAGGATAATCTTATGGATATAAAACAAAAACCCACTTGCTCAATTCATCAGAATGATCAGCGAATAAGTGGGTCTTTTTACATCCTCATTCAGAAACGAATTCTTGTTAATGTTAAATCACGACAATTTTTGAGCAGCATTCCGCAATTGCCCGGTTGTGAATTCATAGAAAACTTCGTTGCTTTTGTTCGAAATCGATGTTGGAAGTTTTGATATGACTTGATCTAAAAATGCAATTAAGAGCGTTACACCTGTTAATGTACTGGATTGGTAATTTCGGAGTAATTCCAGAAAGTCCTTCTTTAGATCATTGGGTAAAAAATGCATTATTTTCTTTGATCCCAACTTTGCATTACTAGGGTCATAAATAAACCGAAGAATTATTGAAACACTACTAAACTGCAATTGAAAAAGGTGATTTAACCAAATTTCATCGCCTCTACAAACAGCAGCGTGCATCTCGATCATCGTATATGAAATTTCGTTTATAAGTAAAACAACTTGATTGTCATGAATGGATAAATCTTCAGGGTCATATCCTATTAAAATTTCATTGGGATCGTGCAGAACCTTAACGACTCCCGTTCTTGGTATATTCTCCACTGGAACTGTATAAAGATCAAAATGAAGCCCATCTTCAAATATAGCAACAATTTGAGGTCCTACAAAGTTTTCCTCTGAGAAATACAGTATATCTTTATACTCTCGTAAATAATCTATTCTTCTTTTTAAGAATGATTCAAAGTTCTCTTTCCCAACAGCAACATACAAATCAACGTCTGAATAATCATCATCAGCTTCTGATGCAATTGACCCTTTTAGAAATATTGCTTCAGAAATATTATCTTCGATTATTAAAGAACTTACTTTCCTTATTGCATCATATCGATCCATTTGAAATGTCCTCCGTATTTGTTTGAATTCATAATACAATGTTCATTTCCATTGGTCAACGAATACATTTTTCTATTCAGAATTACCGTTGTTTATTTGCTTTACTCTAAATTGGTGATATGATTACAACCACCTTATAAAGGAGAGCGAAATTATGATTTTTGTTTGGGGTACAAGGGGAAGCAAGAGAACAATAAAAACTACTGATGACCTTTTTAAATGTTATAGCTGTGATACCGATGTTAATTTTCGTTATGTCTGTTATAAAAAATGGGTTACCGTATTTTGGATTCCAATTCTTCGAGTTAACAAAGAAATATACAAAGAATGTATGACTTGTGACCATGTATATACAATGTTGCCTGAGGATTATCAATTTCTAAAATTAAAGTAGTATTTTTATTGACTAATTTTATCTAACTAATCGACAATTGTCATACTAAAAAATAGTCATAATTCTGTGTTTACTTTTCTACATTACTGCTATAAAAATAAAACCCACTCGAAAGTGGGTTCTTTATTTAATATTGGCTCCAAAGAGCAGGATTACCGAACTTTTGATATTGGTTAGCCAGTTCGATTTATCTATTTATATTATATCATATTGTCCATAGTTGGTCAAACATTAGAAGAAATCTAAGAACTTCACATATTTAACGGTTAATGTAATCATGTCCAGCTCGATCTTCTCTACATAATTTAGCAAGAACTCCCTCTTCTGTTCTTTCGTCATTGTTCCCCAGTACTGAAAACCATGATTCACAATGGCAATTTGATCAAGAGTTGCATTCCTATCCAAATCAAGTTTGAGTATCTGTTCACTGTGATACTCATTTGTAATGATTCCAGTTTCCCTCATTTTATCAAGCAAATCACACTTTGCATCTTTTCGCTTAAGTCGTGAAATTTGACGCATTGTCCGTTCTTTGACAGTTGAATCAATATAGGAATTGACAGTTGACTCAATATCCTTACATAATTTGTCTTCATTATATCTTTTCTTTGTGTCATTACAGAATACATATCTGTAAATCTTATTAGGTTTCTTTGTCGGTTGAGACCTAAGACGCTTTCCAGTTTGATACGAGAAACATATGCCTTCAAAAATATAGTCATATTTCTTCGTAGTATTCCTGCTTTGTAAAATCATAGCAGCCTCTCTAAATTGTACATTGTCGATTATGGCTGGCGTATGATTGTCAATCTTGATTCGTGAGTTTAAAAACTGTCCAATATACACCTCATTTGTTAGCACAGTACGTACTTTTGACTCATCCCAGTCTTCCTCTGGAACTCTATCTGAATTCAACTTGTGTGCTATGAACTCCATACTCCTGCGATCGTTTGTATAGGAGTTAAAAATGCCCTGTACTATACCGGAAGTTGAATCGTCAATTTCAAGCCTGCATGGTATCTTTAGCTTTTTACTTTGGACACCATCTGACTTCAATTGCTCTTGCAACATTAGGTTAATATTTTTTACTTTCCTATACCCTAATGGTGGCTTGCCACCTCTAGGATAATTTCCCTCTAATGCTGACTGGTCAACACCTCGCTTTGTACGCTCACTTATCGCTTCCCTTTCCCATTGCGCAATTAAGATTATTACCGATACGAAGAATCTTCCTATGGCTGTCTGTGTGTCAATCTTCTCTTTAAGACTATAAAGTTGGACGTCGTATTCTTCAAACAACTCAATCAAAAATATCAAATCCTTCATACTACGCGTTAATCTATCTAAATTATGAATTATAACTTTACTAATCTCACCTGATCTAATTGCATCAATCAGCTTTGTCATTTCAGGCCGCTTCAGATCTTTTGCAGATGCTCCTCCATCTATGTACCTTTTGGTATCTTCATTAAAATCTTCCGAGAATGCCTTTATATATTGTGTTATCCGCTCTTCTTGCTCCCTTAGGTTAAAACCGTTCTCTGCCTGGTCATCGGTACTTACTCGGCAATATATTGCTATCTTCTTCTGTAAATTCATAAAAATTCCTGCTTTCTACATATAGTTGCAGGAGTACTCCACTAACTTGCTAGCACGTTAAGTATAACAAAAAACAACTTGTACCAATGAATAATTGTAATAAATACTTTACTCGCCCTTGTATTTCAAGTACGTCTCGCGATCAATACTATTTGATTGCCTTGATTGTTTTACTGGCTCTGGTGCACTGACGGGTATTTCTTTAATCTCATTATTATGATTCAATTCAAAGTCCTTCAGTTCTTTTACAGAATTAAAAATACGGCCATACTTTGAAATCGTCTTTTTACCTTTGTCATCTACAGTAACATGGGCATGCATTCCATAATGGTAAAATTGGCTCATAATTACATCACCTCTTACTTCAATATTAACATACAAGTACGACGCATTGTGTCGCACATAATAAAAAAAGAAGTGATTAGATCACTTCTTTCCCAATCAACATCGAGACTGTTTGTTTATCTTCAGCTGAAGATGGATAATATCGTTTCGACACGATAAACTCACCATCCTCATTGAGTTCAAGAGCAACTTTTCGCAACCCAGTAACAAAGTAGTAAATTGGCTTTTTCAACCATTGACGGACTTGACCATCATCAATGAGACGTTGTGCACTCTCACTGATATTTGATGCATCATCCTTAGATTTACTTTCAATTGCTTTCAGTGATTCAACTTTGCGCCTTAGTGCGGTGATTTGAGTTCCAAATGTCTTATATAGCGGTTCATCCGCTTTGCGACGTTTATTGTGTGCCTTGCTGGCTTCGTTGAGTTCAATCATTTTAGCTAACTTATCTTCAAAGTAGGCTACGTTATTGACACTTGTCTTTGCCCCTACAGTTGCATAACGACTCTTACCTACAACATGAACATCTTTGATGAGTTCGTTATCTTCCTTAAACTGCTCGACTTTTTCAATCTTTTCTACACGTTGTTCTTGCTTATCAACTTCATCAAGGAGTTTTCTTACCTTGGCATACTTGGCTTGTACCCCCTTATAGATATTAGGTCTACCAATTATGTTTGCTTGTCCGAATGGTATCAATCTTGATTCCGCTCGTGCACTCTCATAGGTTTCACTTACTTCAGTTCTTAAACGTTCTAATTTACCTATTGATAACTCTAACTTGCGACTCATATGATTCCCTCCATTCGCTCCTTATTCAAGCATGACGTACATACCCAACCGCTCATTGCCCTCATTGCATTGTCTACATCCCTATCTTCCATTACTGCACCACAGACTTCACAACCTGGTTCCACAACATCATCACCAAATTCATCATTATTACAACTATCTACATGTGTCATATTGACTCCTTAAACCTTTCGGTTGAATTTCTTGGATTAACTTTTTTTTGGAGACTGGCTAAAATGCTTTTCAGTTCTTCCATTTATTCAATTTTCAAAGATCGTTTGCGGACGACTTGTATCACAATTGAACAAGAGCAGGTACAAGGATTGCGAAGCAACTTGCGAAGTCCTTGTACCGAAACGTAATTGTGATATAACTAAGGACAAACGAGCGAATTGAATAAATGGGAGTGCTATTGCATACGCAATAGCACTGGGCGCTTTTTTATGTAGAATTGTTAGACAAGACGAAGAAAAACAGTTATCGCTTTAGCGATTAACTTTTTTTGTTTGACTTGGCGTGAAGACAAGTCCTAGTAAAAAATGAATGATGTCAACAAAGACCAAACAGTGCTTTTCTGTCTTGGTCTAGGAGGAAGATTATTATGGCCGTAATGAGTGAAGCGAATGCAGCCATAATAATACGCTCCGGTTGTTTACTTCATTCAAGCATCGGCTATACTAGCCGATTTAGATTAAACGCACTGCAGCAATAAAAAAAGGATGCTGTTACGCATCCGATCCATTAAACTGATTTATCATCTTCGAGATAAAATATTTCCTCAACTGGCACATTAAAGTATTCTGCAATTCTAAGTGCTGTAGTAATACTTGGAAGAAATTTGCCTTTTTCAATCGCATTGATTGATTGCCGTGATACTCCTACAATATCAGCCATCTCTTGTTGAGTTAGTTTCTTTCCTTGTTTTCGGAATTGTTTGAGGTTATTTACTACTGTTGTCTCTTTCATAACGTTTCCTTTCGTTATCCATATCTATTTACTAATGATAAGACTGATTAAGTTTTGTGTCAAACTTAATCAAATCAATGAATGATTTAGATCATTTTGTTTTTTGGTGGGGCTTGGGGTAATGAATTGATTGCGATCAATTCATTAGGGCAAGTGAACAGGATGGCAAGCGCCACCCTGTTCAATACTCCTTAACACTGTTGACTGTTCGCACATGTCCTATTTCACGTTCTGCTAAATCGTTCTTATTCAGATTATACCGACCTTGCTCGTGTTTAGGCTCTATGATTGAGTGGGCGGTATCAACCGCCTCACTTTCGTCATAGGCTTCAACTGTAACAGTAACCTCACGTGTTAGATACTCTTCCACAAAGAACGTTACATTAAACTGCTTCATCAGTTGTTACCACCTCTACAACATCTGCAGTCTTTTTCTTTGATTTGACTGGCTTCTTTGGCTCAACATAGTAGAGTTCATGAGTTCCCTCAATGAGTTTTGTTTCAGTATCACTCATTTTGTACCCTAACGCTTTAAGGAAGTCATAAACGTTGATTATACTGTTTACATTGTACTTATCAAACTCGCCTTGATGTCCGTAACAGTTCAAATCTTCCCAGTCAATCGACAGATAGATTGCTGAAGCAATGATATTGAACTTACGCACATTCGATACTTCACGAGTACCACGTTCATTGAGTTCTTGTTGCCAAGGGTTCAATTTGTGAGTTTGGGTTGTTTCATATCCAAGCAACTCATTCATGGCGCTTGTCTTTGGTTCAAAACTACGGTGTGATGTAATCATGTTCTCTGCTATGAATGATGTAAGGTACTTTACCATGCCGTCTGTCATTTTTCCTTTCACAAGTTTCTTCATGAAATCATATCGCAATTGATATGCTGAAGCAAAGATGGGTTTGAGTTCCTTGCGTGTTCTACGTGCCACTCGACGTGCTTCGCGTTCCGCTTCTTCCTTTTCGGATTGACTTGCGCTTGGCGCTTCGGTTTTATTCACACTATAGAGCGTTGGACCATGTTCACTGGTTGTGTAAACATACTCTGTGCTTTCATCAAGTTTACTCAATGCTTCAAGTGTCTTGGCTAAGGTTTCATCATCACGTGCGTTAAGACCGTCTTCATAACTATGCTTGTTCCAGTTCCGCTCCTCAATCATGTAGAATCCCAATTCATTTAATCGCTCCAGGATAATTTGGTATCGCTTCATGCGCTCTTGTTTTTGGTACGCTTGCTCAACCTCGATTTTGAAATCATTGGTTCCTGCATACTCTAAGAGTTCATTACGTTTTTCAATATCGTCAATTCGTTCAAGGTTGATGTAATCATCAATCGTAAGTGCTTCAGCACTTTGGACTTTTTCCGTATTCAGTTTGAGCATTTGCTTACGATTGCGAATGGTTGATTTACTGAAACCAGTCTTCTTGATAATGTCTGTATCTGTCATTCCAAGGTCGAGACATTGTTGAATACCTTGTGCTTCTTCATACGGTGTCAAATCTGCACGTTGCATGTTTTCAACGAGCATGGTTGATACTTGGGTCATTTCGTCCATTTCCGCAATCGCACATGGTACTTCCGTTAAACCGGCAACCTTACACGCTTCAAGTCTACGGTGTCCAATGATGACGGTGTACTTACCGTCATCACTTGGCACTACTGTTAGGTTCTGCAGTATTCCTTGCTCCTTAATGCTGTCTGCCAGTTCAGTAACATCACCCACGTTTAAGCGTGGGTTCTTTGGGTGTCCTTGTAAGTGTTCAATTTTAATGTTGGTAATCATAATGTGTACCTCTTTCTATTTTGGTATTTAATTCATCACTCGATATGTCGAGTTCGTCCAGTTGGACAAGTAAATCTGTTTTGATAGAAACTACCATTTCACTGATTTTAATCATTTTCGCAAATAAACCAAAGAGACCTTTTTCATCTTGTTGTATCTTGCATAGTTGTTGTGCAGTGAAATTGCATGTGATTGTTATTGACTCGGTATTGCTATGGTATTCGGCAGTGTAGCACTCGGTCTTAATTAAGGTCTCAATCACCTTTAACACCGAGATAACACGTGTATGCGACTGCTGTCATTACTAAGTAGAAAATCATGTGAATCACTCCTAACTTTTTGTTGAATTTCTTGGATTAACTTTTTTTTGGAGACTGGCTAAAATGCTTTTTAGCTCTTCCATTTATTCAATTTTCAAAGATCGTTTACGGACGACTTATATCACAATTGAATAAGTGTAGGTACAAGGATTGCGAAGCAACTTGCGACGTCCTTGTACCGAAACGCAATTGTGATATAACTAAGGACAAACGAGCGAATTGAATAAATGGGAGTGCTATTGCACAGGCAATAGCACTGGGCGCTTTTTTACGTAGAATTGTTAGAGAAGACGAAGAAAAACAGTTATCGCTTTAGCGATTAACTTTTTTTGTTTGACTTGGCGTGAAGACAAGTTCTAGTAAAAAATGAATGATGTCAACAAAGCCCATGACAGCACTTTTCTGTCATGGGCTAGGAGGAAGATTATTATGGCCATATGAGTGAAACGAATGCAGCCATAATAATACGCCCCGGTTGTTTACTTCATTCAAGCATCGGCTACTCTAGCCGATATAGATTAAATGCCCTTCAGCATTAAAAAAAGGTGAATGCTATTCCGCATCCACCTCTCTGATAAAATCAAGGATTCTAATTGTCTTTTGATGTGTGATGACTTCCTCTTCAGTCATGGTTCTAATGTAAACCGTATGAATGATGGGATAGTATGTATCATTTTCACGATAGACATTGTATTTACCGTCTTCTGATATGACAACTTCATCATGTCTAATTCCGATTTGATCCTGAAGCATTTGAATCATTTCGCTTCGATTAAGGCTAATGTTGACTTGTTCAGTTTGTGCATTTGTTACTTTCATGATAATCTCCTTTTGCCTTGTTTGGCACAATTCAAAAAAAAATGTGAAGCAGGCATTGTAGCAGGAAAACATCGTAGATGTTTCTCGCTAAGTAAATAAGCGCTTTTCTTATTTACGCAAGTCCTGTACTGTGACTGATTCATATTTTACTGTGCGAACCCAAACACGCAAGGAGTATTATATGTAACATCAAGACCAAGTGAGTAAACAATTGCCACCATCGAAATGATTTCGAAGCCAGTCAACGGATTATGATGAACACTGTCATGAACGGTTAAATACAACGATACGAAATAATAGACTAAGCCAATTCAGTTTATAGAACAGCTGAAGGCAGTCAAAGTCCAAAGACACAGTAACCTTGATTCAAGTGTATGCGAAATAGCATTACACTTTGTAATAAAAAAGACAGTACGTGATACGCACTGTCAAATTAATTATCTCTTTAAATTTGTGTAACAGCATACAATACTAAATCCACTATACTTTTCTTCTACGTATGTAAAGTACTAACTCGCAGATTAAATAAAACAGAATAACCGAAACAACCATCAAAAGAGTTCGTTCCAAGCACATTGAGAGTATCTCTTGTGAGGTAAACTGAGTAATTTTACCTCCTAAAGTAAAATAGTAATCCTTTAAATATAAATAATCAGAAATATTTAAAATAAGTATTACCATAGTTGAGATACCAAAATATATTTTTAAAACTGACTTTCTATTTTTCTCTAAATAATTCATAATAAGCCCCTATACATCTTACAAAATAGTTGTTAAGCATGACCTAGCATCCCGGATATCCTGATGGGTCAGTAAACCAGTAGGTTCTATATCTATAGATTGGTGATCCCCCAGGTGTCTTTGCATCATAATAATAACCATTACTCTTTACTGTTGGTTGGTACCTATCTTGCGCTGCAGCACCGCAACTAGTATGGGTAGATGTCCACACTTTTTCATGCCCAGTAACCCAGGCTGACGAAACACCGAGTGCCGATAGAACACCACTAATCCATCCCTTTACCTGCGCAGTAGAAATGACAAAGAAAGAAGCCAACTGAGCAAGTGATCCTGCAGCTAGGGATGCGTATAGTCCACCAAATGTTGGGCGATAGACGAACGAAGAACTAAATGCACGATAACCGGACGATGGTGGATTGCTATTCCAACTAGCAAAAGGCGTAATGCTTAAATTCGAGCGAACCGGAATAATTGGAGAAAAAGCATTTAAGTAATATGTTAATGGTTTTCTTATACTCTCATTAATGCTCTCTTGAGATTCTAGTGCAAGTGTAAATGATTCTTGAGAATAAAACATTCCGTTAACCTGGACTGTGCCATCATTACTGAAATTTAGAGTATACTTTTCCCCATACTCATAGATATCAAATGTGTCAGGTCCAAATTGTTCAATTATCGAACCATTATCGAGTTTATCAACTAGTACAGAATCTTCACTTGCATAAACGGGATTAGGTTGACCTGTAAAAACAATTGCCGCACCTAATGCGACTAATGAAACAATGAACTTAATTCCTAATTTCTTGATTTTCATTTCATCCTCCCTGTAGACTTTGCTACCTTCTATAAGATAAGTATACTATGCAAACCTCATAAATGAAAGGGGTTACCGACTTTTTCAGTCCTAGTATCCTACTTGAACGATATTTTGTTTTGCTACCAGCAATGTTGTAATAAAAAAAAACAGCACGCATTACGTACTGTCTATTCACTCCATATGTTATTAAATTGACTTTACGCGTTCGATTCCGCGACTTTCATCGCTATAAATACTTTACGGCCTTTAATCTTATTGAACCAAGTAATTTATAAATATAACCGGCGACTTTATATAAATCATTAAATTCTTAAAAAAAATTTTACCCCAATAAACAAGTCCGTAGATTTGATTTTCGCTAACGAAATCTTGCACGTCATTGATATTATCAGCTTCAATAGGGGATTTTTTCAAATTCAACTTTAGATCGTAAGATTGTTTGCATTTGACAAGGATATAAGTTGGCATACATATGAAGATATAAGCAACTAAAACTGGCTTAAAATAAAGTATATATCTTACAACCATAGGAGAAATTTTTTCAAAGTATTCGGATGCTTCTAACATAACTTGTAAAAATCCAAAGAATAATATCCATACACCTAAAAGAAAATGACTAACTATATAGACTTTAAGCACATAATAAAATTGTATTTGCTGTATTTGTTTTAACATTTTTTTCATAAACTAACCTCCCAAGAAAACCTATCATATATTATAGCTAAATTAACAAGCTAATCTGAGCTATGTTATGAAAGGTATGGTTAGTGTCATAAGAACATGAAAGACTTTGCTTTTCAAAAGAAAGATAGTACGCGCTGCGTACTATCTAATCACTCCATAGTTTCAATCTTTGCGCTTGTGCGTTTGATTCCGCAACTTTCAACGTTGCTAAAAGTATAGGATCAACTGTTTTCTTGTCAACGTACTTAATAGCTGCAAGTCCTTCAGATAGCAATAACTCCTGAAGAAGTACATCATCAACATAAACCCAAGCCAAGGTACGGCCATACTTATCTTTTTCATTACCTGTGTCTTGTTTCAGTGTGATTACTTCAGCTGAAGTAATCGCACTACAGGTATAATCACTGGCTTCCTTACCATATGGCTCAACCGGAGTATTCGGTTTGACAGTTTCCGGTGTATCAATTGCAAGCAAGCGTATGGTTTGTTCACCATACGCAAAGGTGTCCCCGTCGATACAACGTACAACCTCATGAGGATGTACATCAGTCATTGTAATTGCAGACCGATTCAATGCTTCAGCATTGTTGAAGTACCAGGATGCACCGGTCACAAGCGCACATAAGATTGCTACAGGTATAACGCCCTTAACGCTTTTGCGAATAAACTGCTTCAGTTTATTCTGCGTCCGTTTTGTTATTTTCATAGTTTGCTCCAATCAAATTATATTTCCCACTTCATCCTTAACTCAATGATATAGGATGTCGGCACATCCAAAGCATCGGCAAGCAAACTATCTGCAATGTTTAGGTCGATGCTGTATTTCCGTAAAAACTGGGCAGTGATGGTTTGCTTATTCAAACCATCACTTGCCACCAATCCCCTCACATGATCAAGTTGCTTTTTATAAACTTCAAATGCACTGCTCATATATTATTTCCTCCAAAATGATGAACGTTTGTTTTGTTCAGCAGTTTCAATGATTGCACGCTCGCGCGCAATCATTTCCTCTCTGCGCTTTTCGTCCTCTTCAGCTTGACGCTTATTGTCTTCACGCTCTTGAACTTGTGAATCAAATTTCAGTTGTTGTTGTCTTTGATAGACTTCAGCTTTTGGTTGAAGATTGAAATCATAGTACTGTATCTCGTCGAGCAATATTGCTTCGACGTAGCGATCATTAACATAAACTTTGATGTAATCATTGAGTTTATGCTTAAGGGTCTTGTATCCATTGAGTATCCAAAGTTGACCGAAACCATCCTCATTAAATCCAAACTTTTTTGGGTAACGTCTAAACGTTTTTTGCGTGTTCTCAACCTCAATATTTACCTTGAATTTATAGATGCGAATATCCCCTACTTTGTCGGGATGATACCCCAGTTTTCTCAGTTCCCTATCGGTCTGTAAATCGTCAAGTTCAAGTGACGTATTTTGCTCCAATATCATATGACAAATTTCCGCAACAAGCAACTCATGAGTGATGCTTGATTTACTGAAATTTCGAATGGTATACGGACGTTCATTTTGTCCGGATATCCCATTCAAAATTGTCATTCCTTTGTTGCGTAGAAAATAGATATATGGTGTCGTATTTCCATCACGTTCACGGCCAATATATCGCGCGTCGTTTAATTGAATTAAGCGACGTTGCAAATGTGGCAGTTGTGTAAAACCTGTAAACTTCTTAATTAGTTCAGCGTCTAAGACGCGAAACTTGTTGAGAAGTTTGAATATCAATATGTCACGATCAGTAACTTCAATTTTATTAGTCATAGTTATTTGTCCTTTCGTTACAGAATGTCATAGACACATTCTGCCATCAATGCTGAAAGCATTGCCCTGTTTAATCTTTTGGGACAATGACCTCTTTTGTCATTGTTGGGGAAGTTTAGAAACGGGTGCGCAGCAGGGGTTTCTAATCGAGAGTTGGGGTTCATAAGGGGAAGAGAGTCGAAACTTCTTCCTCTTATAATAGGACTCTTCCCCTTATCCTTATATCCTCCCACCACACACAATCATATTTTTTTCTTTCTTTTTCTCACTCCCACCGCCCGCTCATATATATACCATAGGTATATTTATGATTGTATGACTTTGTCAACGTTTCGCAGAAAGGTTGACAAAGTCATACAAAGGGCGGTGGGAGTGGGTTTAATGGTGCTTGCATCATTAAATATAATGGTAGTCGGAGACTACCACAGAATTAGGGGGTCGGACTACCATTGTTTTCACCCTCTAATCTATGTAGTGGTAGTCCAGGACTACCATTCCACTCACCTGTTTTCCGTCTGTATTCTCTGTCGTTTTTGTTTGGGAGTTCAACCCCTTCAACATCGACGTACTCAACTTTAAATACAAAAGGTCGTTGATGTTTGTTGGATTTATCAAACCATATTCCACGTAACTTGGGTAACATCTTTATCACTTCCGGATTGAATCGGTACTCACGTGTAATCTTGTTTGTACCGGTTCCAGTGCCTGCATGTGATGTTCCCATATCTTCGACTTGCGCTGTCGTGTTTACGACTTCATCGGTTCCCAAATAGTCTGCAGCTGCAATTGCATCATCAGAATCATTTTGCTTAAACACACATGCAAAGTTTGCGTTATTCATGATCTGTCGACGTACGTTTTTGTCAATGACATCAATATCACTCACTCCTTGCATCGAGTACAGAGCATACCCATTTAAGGATCGAATACGTGCCGAAACGTCTACTAATTCATCGTCAAAATATGCACCAATTTCATCAAAAACTGCAAGGACTTTTTGGTTCAGTTTTCGCATCATTTTATCAGCTAAACTGTTCTTGAAGTCTTGGATTACAAGATGTCCTAAACCCGTTGCGAAATCACCATAAGCCATCTTATTTAAGAGGACAATAAGTACCGCATTTGTATCAATAATTGTTGAGAGATTGAACGTGTTTTTTCCATCAAATAACTTGTGTCCCTCACCCTCATAAATCGTCGAGAATGATGACGTGTTTTTTTCGACATCGTCCCCACATTCAAGGATGATTCGCAGATACTTTACACGAGATTTTGAGAGTGCAAATTCGCCAAATCTATCGAGTAATTGTTTACGTACTGAAGTTGGTAATGATGTATCTTCCATGTCCTCCAGTTCAATATTATTGATAATCGCTTGTGCCCATTCAGAAGAATTTGAATAATGAATCAATGTCTTAAATGAAATGGGAATCCCAAACTCTAACATGTATGAAGCCATTGCTTGCCAGTACCTACTTGCTTGTCCTTTATAGTGCGAAGCATTATCAGACCAGTCACCCATGCTAATCAACATGTCTTTAATTTGCGTTGCATTACGATTAATGAATGGATTGTATGGATCGGAATCATCACTAATGGTTTGATTGATTACATACAAAGGACGGCCAAACTTTCGCGCAAGTTTTGATACGACATCATAGATACTAAACTGTCCAATATCACCTTTCCCATCAACTACGACGACTGGAAGATTTTGAATTATCTTGGCTAGTATGATGCGCAACACCATCGCTGTTTTACCACTACCTGGCGTGCCCACAATAACACCATTAACATCAATATCAACATTGGGTTTCTTGGGTAGGTGCCAAAACAACTTGCGCATTGTCTTACGCTCATTACGTTTCAGTTCCGCTTTGGGTGCACGCCATGTCTTAAAGAATATGACTGTTGTCGTTATGGCGATAAGTGCTGAGGCAAATATCCAGTACTCTATATGCTGTAGGTTCATGAACATGTCATTCAATCCAGTCATTGGATTTGCACTGGCGTACTGATACAAATTAACCAGGTTATCCCACTGCAGTAAATGACGATTGATGAATACAATTAATATGGCCAATAAACAATACGCAAATACGAAGTTATAAAAGGTAAAGTACGTTGTGTGATAGAAGTACTGAAGCTTTAAACTGTACTCACCCCCTTTTGCATACACAAGATAGCCAATCAACAATACGGCCATGATAAGGAAGATAGGTGCGATTGCGGAAGTAATTAAAGTTATAATTGCTTGATTGATTGTCTCCATTATTCACTCTCCCACTTCGTACGTTCTTCAACGAGTAAGTCATACTTCTCTTCAGCCTGTTTGAGCGCTGTTTCAATATCCGTCTTTTGCTTTGATAATTCATTATACTTTGTCTCTGCAGCTTTCTTGTCTGCTTCAGATGCAAGTTCAAGTGCATTCTGTGCAACGTTGACTTCCGGTTGAATATCCAAAAGATTACGTTTCAGCGTTTCAATCGTGGTTTCAGTTACTTCAATATCTTTAAAGAGTTCTGTCACCTGCAGTAAGTAATCGGAGCCTTTTTCAACTAACTCTTTTAATTCAACGTCACGGTAATCAAATACGATTGTTCGATTAACATAATCTGTTTCATTGACAGTAAGTGTAAATCCTCGATAATTTGGATCCATTGCAAATTGTATAATGTACCAAATCTCACCACGTTTCTTATCAGCATCTGTACTTACGTATTCGGACTTGATCACATTAAGCGGCAATTCATTTCCACTCATATCCTGGACTGAAAAAGTAAGGTCTTTACGAGTAAAGTAATTGAGTACACCCTCTTTAAGTCTTACTTCGCCAATCAAATTACTTGGACTGTATGCAGTGCTTTCAATCAATATTTCACTTGATGAAAACGGGTACTTCTTGTCTTTAATATGTGTGGTGATGTTCTCACGACTGTCCGGCAGCCACATATTGCTTGTTACCATCAATACGACCACTAGCACAACAACCGCTAGCAACACTAAGTAGTTCTTGTTCTTTGGCTTATTTAACTGCACGTAGCGGTTATTATCTTGTCTATCGAGTATCTTCTTTAGCATCGTTTACCTCCCACCCTTTACTTGGGTACGTCACATGATATTCAGTTGTATCTTTTTCAACTGAGAAAACATAGTCTTCCGGGCCAGGATTCCAATTACCATTTTTCGAGCTTGCTATTATAACCAAGTATCCTATCCAACCAAGTCTCTTTAAAACACTACCACCTATTAAAACAACAATAAGTAAATTACGATTTACTGGTGCGAGAAACGGAAAGACTGCAAATATAGTTGTAAATGAAACCACCCATATGAATACTTTAGTCACCATATTCTTTATTTTGCCGCTCAATATGAGTTTTGCTATCACGCCTAAAGTCACGCCATACAATATCACAACATGCACTAACTGATTCAATGTAATCACAACATCTTGTTTTGTCAGTGTTGATAGTTGATTGTATATCTTTGACAGTTCAACATTTATAAATCCGAAGAACCACACAACACTTATTGTGATACTTAATATTTCTACTATATACCTCATGATTGCCATAAATGCCATCACCCTATCCGGTTTACCGTCACTAAAGCAGACATTCGAGTTTCCAACTTTATAATAGTCACCTTCTTTTGTATTAAAAATGTTATCGTGCCTTAATGATGACTCTCGTGGGTCATAAACAAGATAAGCGGACGCTTTCTCCTTATCAAAATATCTACGTAATCCTTTGCTTTTCATCTCATTACCTTCTTTCTTTTATGTGGAAAATTGTTATTCATTTCAAAACTAAATTTCTGTTATAATATGTTTAGTAAGTTTACTTAACATTGGGGGTCACTATCGTGGCAAAATATGATGATGCATTCAGCATTCAACTTAATAGAACCATTACTGCAATTGAAGCAAACACTTTGGCACTAAACGGAACTCTAAAGTCGGCTAATGACTTCAAGTGTTCCGAGAAGTGCGACGTACCTTTGGTTTGCGCAAATTTTAGTAAAACTGAACGTCAGCGAATTAAGGAACCACACTTTAGAGTGTCAAAGTTAGGAAGTCTACATTCATCTGACTGCTCGCGTATCTCAGTAGAAATCGAGACTTTTTCAGTAGGTAACTCTACTCAAAAGTCACAGATGACACAGAAGCCCAATATTATTATCAGATATGGTAACGAGTTTGGGTTTATCGGTGAAGAACCATCTGAGCGTGTCAACCTAAATATTGATCCTTTCCCCAAAAATAAAGATATTACAAATTATACAAAAAGCGGATCAACATCAGTTTTTGACCATGTCACGAATGTAACAAGTATAAAGACATTCATGGCATATTATATGAAAGTATTACTTGGTAAAATTGAACCCGATCGATTTGAGCCTCGACTTGATTCCATTGTCGGGTACTTTAACAAAACCTATCTCCTCACTGAAGTTTCTAGAGGCTATTACTTTGGACTCGCAACTGCTTTTTATCTTTATCCGTTAGAGGATAGTCCTATAATAATTGAATATATTGTGCCTCAATTCTTCGTTGGGCTTACTAAGCCAGTTCGACCATCATTTTATTTAAATGCATATTACCTTGAGAAGAACAACAATAGCCTGTTCAAAAGAATTAATCGTTTAATCGAAAAGGAGGAACAATTTCTTTTCGTCTACCAAGGCTCATTCTCTCTGCAGAAGAATAGATACATTAACCCAACAACTCCGCCACAATTTATAGAAAACAATATATATGTTATGGATAAGAATAATGTTAACATGAAGTATATTCTTCCATTTGTAAAACCAATTCATTCTTCTAACGAGTAAGGATTTCAAATTCATTGAAATACCCAAAGTCATCATCTATAACCCATAATGTGTTAGTGCAATTACTCTTAACATGATCCTCATACCTTCTTTTATATGACGGTGATATTTCAAATCGGCATTGCCTTATGAATTCCTCTTCATTCGTAACTTCAACTAGATATGGCGCTATGTAATTAACTTCACTTTGAGTAACTCCCATCCTCTTTTCCTTGTATATTTTAAGTGCTTCAGTTCTACTGTTTGCATAGATGATTACCTCAAAAGGATAACCAATTCCAAATTTCATCATTAGTGTTTCTCCTTATCTCTCACATCTTCTTAATCACATAACCCTTGCACATAATTGCAGGGGTTTATTACTTTCATCGAATTAACCACATCATATATATTTTCACTTTGAGCTACGACGAAGTGTAAATGTGGGCCACTAGACTTACCGCTATGACCGCTTAAACCTATTTGTTGGTTAGTACTCACCTTGTCACCAATCTTCGCAAGAGGGCTTGTTAAATGACCGTAGGCAAGGAATATGTCTTGACCATCAACTTTGACAATTACAAAGTTTCCAAGTCCACTAATACCAGGTAAATTGTTATCACCGATACCTCCGCAATCATTCTTCATTGAACCATTGTTATCACAAGATGAGGACGTTAATACAACGGTTCCATTGTTTGTCGAAAACACGGGTGTACCGATGGGTAACGCTAAATCAATACCGTCATGATAGCCCCCTGTCCCGTCTTGGTTATACGATGGAAACCATCCACTAATCGAATAAGGCTTGATGGCAGGCAATCCAATAGCACCAACCACACAAAACGAGGTGGTCCCCTTACTTTGCACTGTTACAAAGAAGTCAATTGAACTGGATTCTTCCGGAATGTTCTTTACTTCTTCGTAGAGTACGTTTGTATTTTGGCTGACATCTTCATAATTGTGCTCTTTTAAATAGTCAATATACTCATGGCCATATTTCAACGTTTGATACAAGATGGATCGTGTCAGTTTAACTTCGACGTTCGTTGCATATTCTGTCATTGTATTTGTATGAGCAATAATATCAGAGAGCGTATACGTATCATTGACAGCATCCCACAAGATTACAGTTTCGGTTTTGAAATCCCCATTTGTAAGATTGTTCAGTTCTTGCTTTTGTTCTTCAGTTAAAATATCAAGTACAAGGGTTTCGTCAATGACGCATGAATACGATTGTAATTCATCACCACTTGAAGACCCATTTGCGACTCCAGCAATCCCAAGTATCAGCATAAAGAAACTTAGAAACAGTAACACAAACAGTGTTATTGTTTTTTTCACTATACTCCCCCTCCGAAATAGGCTTGTTCACGTTCTGTAATGATACTTGAGAAAAACAACTTACGCCCTTGGTCATCACGGACTAAGAAACGTCTCACTCCGGTCTTTTCATTCTTTCGCATGTTCACCGTTGCATTCGCATCATTTTCAGTTACTCCAGATAAGAGTGTCGGCAATAGTTTTGCACTGTTTTCGCCAGTACGTCCAATGTACTTAGTCGTACATAAATCAAAGATATTTTTAATAGCCTCACCATGTTCTGTGAGTGCTTTTTGTGTTTCAGTTGTTGTATGAACAATGATTGCAAGACCACTGTAGGCTTTACGCATGTACTTGATCATAACTTCCATTGCATTTAGGAAACTCAAATCATGTGCATATTTCATAAACTCGTCAATTAATACTCGATGCGTGAAGTACGGTTCCTTGTGAGTCTTTGCATTGAGTTTGGATTTTAACTTGCGCTCCATTGTTAGATTCTTTTGTAGGTTAAGGTAAACAGCTTGCATGAGATAGTTTGAAATGACTGTTAAATAACTCGATAGAACACGCTTGTCATCATTGTTGCTTAAGAAACTAATATCAAAGCAAATCGACTTGTTGAGATCAAAATCAATATTTGTTATGCGGTCAAAAATGTACCCATAGTTATCACACATGTCTGTAAGACCACGCTCAATCTCATACAAGTCATTAGCCTTGTTTCGTTTGACAGCACTGTCACTATCTTTTAGTGATTCCAAGTCTTCAATGACCGATGTTCTTATCTCACCTAAAGTGAACCAGTCTGAATGCTTTAATGTTCTAAAGTCCTTACCGATATAACCATCAAATTGTTTGCGTAAATACTCACCGAGTGTAATGTAGGTCGTTTCACTGGTTAGTCCCGTAAAACTCTTAAACGTCTCTTGAATACTTGATACGCGCGTCTGAATGTCGTTCTCAGTCAATTCACCACTTCCATCCGATTTGGTCGTACTGAATATTTGACAAATATTGATGTTTTGATTCTCGCTAAAGCTCACAACGGGAATATCCATCGCTTCGCAAAATGGAGGGTATTCGTTATGAACATCAAGTAGATGCAACGTATGGTTACCCTTGATAAGATGGTTCTTTTCATTCTTCTTCGCAAGAGCGGACTTACCACTCCCCATACCACCAATGTATACAAGGTTGTATGAGTTATTAAGGAATAAGTAGTTGTTCGGTGCGTAGACTCCTGTTGCTGTTGCACCCAGTATTGCAGCATGATAATCCGTCACATTCACATTGTTATACATCGTGAAGTCGGCAAGTGTTGCACTGCTCACTTCTTGTTTGATTGGATTTGACAGCATCGTAATTGATTGATAATCCTCGGCTAAGTTATTGGTTTGAATATATCCTCCCAACTTTAACCTTGCAAAGTCATTGGTAATTTCATCACTGCTTCGTTGCAATTCATCAAATGTTTTACCAAACACGAACACCCTTAATGAGAATGTTTTGACAGTTTGCTTCGTGTAGTCAATATATGCGTTAAAGTCATTGATTGCATCCTGCTCTTTCTTTGCATTGCGAAATGCTGTGAATGATTTAGAATCCGTCTTCTTGCGTTCAGCCTTATTCAAAGTACTTTCGTATTGATCATTAAACTCTTTTGCACTCACATGACTAAAGTCAATCGTTACAAACGCATCATCACGCTTATTGAGTGTTTTGAGCATGTCGTTTTGACTCGTCTCTGGAAACTCCATGATTTGAAAGCATGTAAAGTATCGGTTCTCATTGACATAGTACAACTCATGCCACGAGATACCACTTTGAGACACAATACGCTTTAAAGTTTGAGCATTGTGTCGTGTTATCTTTTGTGACGTTGCAGTGTTTTTCTTTCTAAATATCATAATTTACCCCCTGACTGTTTCGAATGTAGAAATTGGATCAAACGCTCGCCTGTCAAACGTTCAACATTTAAGTGCCCTGAAGCAAGCAAAAATGATTCAATATCACTTGTTTCAATTTCAATGGTTTTTACTGGATAACTAATACCTTGATAGTAAGCAAGGTACAATAACATTTCCTCGACTTCTGCAGGACACTTCGTATCTTCAAGAACGTTCAAGAAAAATGCATGCGTTTCATTGAGTGAATTGTTACTGAATTTTGGTGATGTTAGTTTGCCATCACCTTGCAGTGCATCAAAGAGGAGTGTTTGGTTCTCATGGTTTTCTTTGCGTACTTCAGCACTAATATTAAGCATTTCCTTAAACTCATAGAGGAATACAGCAATTTCTTTGTTGTTCTTGTCGATATACACATCATCTTGAATATCTTGGATTCCAGCATCTTCAAGTGATGATAATAGTATCTTTTCACGCTTTGCAATAACATGCTTATCTACTGTCACATTACCTCGATTGAGAAAGTTCTTAAACATGAGCCTCACTCCTTTCATGGGTTTGTTTACTTCATTTATTTGAATCTGTTTAACTTTGAACTTCAGAAAAATAAACAGTGCTTCAAGTTTTGAATGATTACGATTTGTTGTTGATGGCATAATCGCACTAATGACGAGCACGAGTATGAATACTGCAAAAGGAAATTTCAGAAGCGGATTCATTAAACCCGATATTTCGTTTGCAAGGATATAACATATTACAATCCCTATTACTGTTTCCGCCCCAATATCTTTGAGTTTAAAATTACTTTTGTTCTTGTGTGGAATCGGCTTCAAGTTGATCATCCTTTCCTCTATCATCATTTAAATTGTGTTGTTTCGCATAGCGCTTCACATCTTCCTCTGATACGTTATCCTCAAATTGCTTTTGAATGGAGTCCTTGTCAGTCACTTTCGGTGTTTCAACTTCATCAGCTGTGGATTGTTTTAACCCCACATCATCTGCAGTTGGAATATGATGTTCATCATTTCCTTCCGGACTCTCAATATCTGTCACATCGGAATCATTTGAGTTTGGTTGAGGTGCAGTCTCATTATGGTCTTGAGTTGCATCTTCCTCACCCTCTGACTCACTCTTAACGTTTGGTTGTTCATGTGATTGATCACTGCTATCTGAATTATCGTCACTCGATTTTGAACCTTTTTTACTTCCCTTGACTTCACTATCACTAGGTACTTTTTCCTCGTCTTGAGCCAAGTCTTCCTGGTTAGTTTCAAGACCATCCAATTTCTTTTGTTCCTTGCGATAATCATCATACTTCCCTTTGGCTTTGTCATAGCCCTTTTTAGCGGTATCACTTGCGGCACCAATTGTCTTTTTCGCAACATAGGCTGTTGCAAGTGTTCGTCCACCTCCGGAATAACCAAAGTATGAGTCAAGGAAATCACTCCCCATAAGAAGTGTCATTCCAAACGCAAATAAGATTAAGAGTTTTCCTAACAACCCAAGTGTACTGTCGGCAATGTTCATAACTGCTGGAGCAAGAATATAGAAGACGTTTGTCAAGAAGTACAATGTGAGAAGTGATAATGTCACACTGATATAGCCACCAAAGGCTTTACCGGACTTTGAGTAATCACCACCACTCATTGCAAGGCTTGTTTTTCCAAAGAGGTTATATTGAAGTGTCTCCACAACAATATGCGATGCTTTAAGAGCAGACATAATATACACAACAATCATGATGGCCATTGTTAGATTTACAGCGAAGTAATCCGTACGCCACCTTAAGTAACGTTGGTCTCCAACTCCTCCAACACCATCACGAACTTTCGATGCAACATTGGCACCATGAACATCGTCCCATGTATATTTATATCCAAATTCACCCTTGGTTAAGATTTCAGTAGATTCAATAAACGGGATTTGTGTAGCAGGTATACCTTGTGCTTCAGCTGTTACTAAAATTGTGTTTCCATTTTGCGCCTCACGAATCAAATACTTAAGGTCATACGTGTTCTGTAAGAAGATTGCATCACTTGTATTGTCTGAAGTAGAAAATGATTTATCAATCTGTGCCATGAAGGCGGTTTTGCCATCATCAACAAGGGATACAACTGTTCCGAATATTAGAATTAGAAAACTCACGATGACAGCACTATAAAGTATTCGCATAATTTGCTTTTGATCGATAAGATACACAAATACGGTAGCAAGGACTGCCACAATAAACACTACTTCAAGTGATGTTTCAAACGTTGCCATTACTTTTGTAATCTCTGGTATAACATTCATGAGATTAATCTTCATGAGTTGAGAAAACAACCTCTCTGCCATATCGAGTATCATCGCTAAGAAGTCATAAAGCCATCGTCCCAAACTGATAAGTATAGTTTTAAATAGATCATTAAACTCCATCAAATGTGACAGATGGGAAACAGCAAGCATCGCTGCTTCACCATCTGCACTAAGTCTTAATGAAGTCAATAAGAATACAACGACTGTCTGTATTGTCCTTTTAAATAACTTCATTGTTTTGTGTCTCACGCTGGAAAGATGACACGCAATACAGGCTCACCATATTGAATGATTAACCATCCTACAGCAACACTTCCCACAAGTGGCAATACAAGTTTTCGTTGGTTGATCAAAAGGAGCCCACCACCGCCACCAAGTATAAATACAAGCGCGACTAATGATGAATATGGTCGAAATGTTTTGATTACCGATACTATCCAGCTGTCTACTTCGCCCACGTCTGCATACGTTGGAATTGTAGTAAATACAATTCCAATCACCGCCCCCATGACAAGTGAAGTACAGATATTTACAGTACGATTGCTCATTGCTTTTTTGTACGTTGATTTCATACGTTTCAATAGTTTTTTCATTAAAGTTATCTCCTTACGCATTTCGCGTTTAATATGTTTCAAATCTAATAATTAAGTTATTGCTGTCGCGTACATCACGACAACCGCTAAAATTTGTATATTGGCTTGCATATGCTACACAAGCATTTTGTGCATCAAAGATTGATACAGTTTCTGATACAGGAAACTTACGATGTTCACCAACGTTGCTTACGGGCACTTCCGGTACATAAGGTGGTTGTGTTTCAATCTCTTCAGTTTCCGGATGTTCTTCAGGTGGACCATCAGTCACGGTTTCAGTCTCTTCTGGTTGATCAACTGGTGGAACTTCAACCGTTGGTTTTTGTTCCGGTACTATTGGTTTTGGTTGTTCAATTAGCGGTGGAACCTCCGCAACTGCTTCAACAAATGTAATTTCTTTCGTGAAGACCGTACCGTTAAAATCAAAATCAATGGATAATTTTTTGTTTGGATCCAATTTGATATTGTTAGAATTGCACGTAATTACATCCCCTTGATAATGTATTTCTTTGCCGTCATTAAGTAGCATTGGTATTCGCTGTTCATTCACAGTCTCTACAAGACTACAGACATTAAAGTCCTTGTCATAAGGCAGTTCACTTTCGCTTATAAACGAAAGTGACTGTGATTTACAACCTGTAATTAGTATCAATAATGCTACTAATATTGCGCTACTCCATGCGCCGTGTTTTCTCATGGCTGGGTCGCTCCTGTCTTTCCTTACTATCCTTGTCATGTTGATTATGGCCAGTATCATTATTTACATCGCTTGTTTTTATCGTTTCAATTTTCGTATCATTCACTTTGATTTGCGTTGTACCATGTACAAGTGCGTTGGGTACTTCAGCATTGAAACTGGAAAGGTCAGTACTGAATTTAAGTTTTGATCGTCGAACACTTATAACAAAGATTGCTCCCAATACGATAATTAAGAGTGCTAACATCATGAGGTTGTTATCAGCAATCCCAGTTTGTGGCAACGGTACAGGCTCGGCATCATTTGTAAACTCGATAGTGTAGAGATGGTCTGCTTTCTCTTCGTAAGTATCAACAATCTTAATTTCAGTTGATAAGATATATCCAATTGGCGCATTCACTTCACTTAGCTCATAAAACTCAAGAGCATCTACTTTCCAATAATGTGTACCGTCTTCATCTTTATGATCAATTGGCACAATATTTCCTTCTGAATCCTTAAGTTGTAACACGAAGAACTTGGAAATAATCTGACTGTTTGTGACACTATCAACCTTGACCCCTTTAACTGTGACTTGTAGTCGTTCATTAAGCAGTTCTGCAACGTGAGTTATGACCGGTGTGTCACAGTCCACATACTCAAATTCAACATAGTTTAGTGTTTCATCAACTACGTATCCGTATGGGGCTGACAACTCAATCACAACCCATTTACGGCTTATATCAAGGGCATCAAAGGTTACCCCTCCCAATTCATTGGTGAGTTTTGTTTCGTACGCCTCTAACGCTTTAACATCCGCATACGTGAGTTCTGTGTCTTCATCAAGTTGTAAGTCTGTGATGTCATAGATTCCGTATTCAACGCCTTCAATCGCAACGCCGTTCTTGGCATCCTTCTTTTCGATAACATATTCACCTGTGACCTTTTCATTCGTGAACTCAATTTCATATTTCGAGATTCCACGAATATCATCAACAATGATGTCTTGTGTGTTGTTATTCACATCAACATAATATGGTTCCTGTACCCAAATTTCCTTAGCAGTGTACAGACCTTTATCAAGGTAATCAATGAGTGCTAATCCGTCGAGTTCGCTTGTGGTAACTGTAGTTACAAGTTCGGGGTTCTCTGAATAATAATTACGATACAATTCAAACGTTGCTTGTAGTGGGTCACCCTCTGGACTGACCTTGCCAATTAACAACTGACGAACATCATTCACAATATTAATCGTGTGTGCCACTCCAGTTGGAGTGAATGCTTTGATTGTTGGATCAATTACAATTCCTTCCGGCGCTGAATACTCACGATAGTAAAGTGTGCGATTGATTTCACGGTCTGTAATCTTAAATGAACCATTTGAATCTGTAGTATAACGACCAATAAGTACCGAGAAGTCTTGTGAGTATGATGCTTCAATACCAAGTCCAGCAACGGGTCTTCCTGTGTCGTCGGTCTTGTTGAATGTGATTGTTGATTTCAATAATTTAAAGCTTATATTTGTAAAACCGGGGTCCATAAGTTTAAAATATCCGACCTTCTGTGTTAAGCCATCAGAGTATACAAATGAAGTCCCTTTTTCACTTCCTCGTTTTTTTTCAAGAATCAATTTTGCATTATCTGAAATAACCTTAACAGTAATGGTTGTTCCCGTTTTTGAAATTATTTGCAGCCCTACAGTTTCAGGGGCAATATCAAAATATGGCAATGACGGATCAGTTAGTGTCACTGTTTCGTTTGGTAATACTTCTTTTATATTTCCGTGCCAGGTTGGTCTATTGGAATGTGTTGTAATTAGATTCTTAATTTCGTTTATTTCACTTTCAGGATTTAGACTTCCATAGGAATAAAAACCCCATCCGATTTCTTCAAAGATTAGTATTTGCGTAGCCCATCTATAAGCTTGTGTTTGATGTCCTGGATACGCATATCCATAATTTGAAATTAGCTCTATCGCTCTTTTTGTGTCGTTGGAAATTTGTGTACTTAAATTTCCACTCATTACCCATACTTCACCAATAGATGAAAAGTCAGTGCCAGTTGCACCAGAGGTACTTACATTGAGAACAGATGGCTCAATACAATATGCCACTTGCCCATTAACAGTGATTTCAGTAAAAGCAATATCTTCCCAATAATAAGATGTATTTGCTTTCCAATAAAATGAAACACCACTTGACAGAACGCTCCCTGTAGTAACGGCACCACTGGCATAATTCTCCATGAGTCGTGACTGTAACTCTTCACTATTCTTTACAATTAAAGTATTCCCCTCAAGTGTAATAATTGCTCGATAGCCTTGTGGTAGATTCAACACATCTTCCATATCTGGTATGTAGTCGAGTTCCGCCACAACATCAAGACCGTCAACGGTATACATGACTTCATCAAGTTTAATGGTTCTATAGTCTTCTTGTTCAACAGCGTTTTCTGTTACTTCCTCACTCTCTGTTATTCCATCATTACCCCTGACCACACTAATTTCATCAATAGATACTGTGAATTCAAAAGTTTCATCACGATCAATCGTTTTTACTACTTCGTCATCCTCTTCAACTAATAGTTGACGAGAGATTTTAACTATATATTTGTAGTCACCGTTTTGTCCCACGATTTTATCTTGATATATTCCATCGTTCTTGATTGATACATTCTCTTTGGTTATATCCAAGATTTCAACTGAATCATCAGATTGAACTTGAAATGATAATGTTAGTTCATCATCGCTCAAAGTTCGATTCACTATAACATGAGCACTTTTATCCTGGTTGGTATAAATTTCGTCATGACCTGCACTGATATTGCTCGTCATTCCTGTTAGCAACAATACCGCAGTCATAATTGTTATAGACAAAGTTGATACTGCTTTTCTTAGTCTTTTAATTTTAATTCTATATTTACGCATTTTGTTCCTCCTTGTGCTTATATATAAAATAAAAACGACAGTTCAAACTGTCGTTTAGTGATTCTTTTTTTATGGAGCTCTCCCTCTTTTAGTTATGTTCATAGACTTGAGTAATAAAAAAAGAGCGATTTCGCTCTTAGTTCGGTTCATAATACATGTATCCATTATCATCACAGTAACTATTAATCCATTCATCCATATGAAGGAGCGCTTGATTTCTCGCATCTGCAATGCATGCATCTGTAGTTCCATAGTCATTATAGTAAATCATACCGCTTGGTGCAGATGGTCCAGGGCGTGTTGGAATCTCTGGTATACTTGGAACTTCTTCAACTGGTGGAACATATGATGTATCGTCACCGTTATTGCCATTTGAACTACCATTCCCAGTCCATGATGTGTTGTTATCATTTCCGCCATTGCTATTCCCAGTATTTGGTTGCTTTGTAATAGAAGATGTGATTACTTCATCATCTTCGCTCACGACTTCTTTAACAATCAACTTGAATGGTTGTGTTGTAACATTACCATTCTTATCAGTGGCGCTTGCGTTGAGTTGGTATGTCCCTGCAGTTTTAACATCATAGCCACCATCAATCTTAACTGTTAGTTTTCCATCAACGGGATCACTTGCTGTAAAGAGTTTTGTTGGCTCAAACGAATCTCCGATGTATAAAGTCACATCTTTGATGTTTTCAAGTACAGGCTTTTTGGTATCGGTTACTGTGTATTTGAAATCATATCTATATTCCTTGCCAGCATTATCAATAACCAGCACTGCGACATTGGTTTGATTGTCCTTTGTTACAACTGAAGTATTTACATCAGTACGAACAACTGGATACGTCTCAGTTGTTGCAGTTGTATCAACAACTTTATTCCACAATGCGTCTTTATCAATCTTGTCACCATATTCAAAAACGATATTTTCTTTGAAAGTTATTGTCGGCTCTGAAGATGCGTTAATTACTGCATAGATTCCAAAACTACATGATACTACAATGAGTGCAGCAACAACTCCAGTTATTACTTTGTTTTTAGTTGGCTTAAGCCATTCTTTAATTTTTGACATAAGTCATACCTCCCAGGTCTCCTTATGCTTTACATCCCCATGTATAAATTAATTATATCATCAATACTGTACAGTTTAAACTTAGAATGGAAACGTATCAGACTCACCAAACATTTCCGCAAATTCTTCATCTGTTGGATAATCCGTGGTTTCGTCTTGTGGTTCATTCACTTCAGTACTGTATGGTTTCGGCTGTACGGGTTGTTCCTTATAGTCTGTTACTGGGAACTGAACCCCACTGACTGAGACAACTAGATCATAATGTTTGTTGCCATCTTTGTCTTCCCAGTTATTATTTACGATTTTCGCATCGTTAATAATGATTGCAGAACCAGACTTAAAGTACTTATGTATATGGTTAGCAACCCAGTCACTAGCACTGCACGGTATATACGAGTACATTTCCTTGTTCTTCTTTTTATCAAAGTAGTTAAACACTCGCAACTTGAAACTAATAAATGATGGTATATCACCTTTCTTTTCGATGTAGCGCATTTCCTTATAAATCGTTCCTACCAATCCTACATTATTCATTTGACTCTACCTCTTTCCTTTGTGATCCATAAATTATATTACTCACCCTCTGATAAGTATCTTTTGCAAGTGCCATGTTATCGAACTGTAATTTAGCAATCATTTCACTACCCCTTGTGAATATGATTTCAGCATCACTTTGATTTTTCGTTACTTTACGTGTATTGCGTTTAAACTTAACTGCGTCTATATGAGAGATTTTAATTGAAAACTCGTCCCCCTTACCATCAATGATAAGCCATCCCCTCTTAGCATTAATTCTTGAACCATGTTTATAATTAATCATGATTACCTCCTTGTTAAGTTTATACAGATTTATTCAACCTGTATTAAAGTTTGTCTTGCTGGCAAGATTGAGAACATATCAACCTCAATGCCGAGTCACATTTTAAGATGCACAATGTACAAATATTTTGTTTTAGCGAATCAATGACTCTATATCACGAATCCAGCGACAAAGTGTTTCCTTTTGGTCACTGTCAATGTCACTATTTATGTCTTCCAAACTACAATAAACCTTTTGAAGTTGTTTACTTAATTTGCCAACTTCCTTATCAATATCAACTGAATCCTCTAGGGGGTCATTTGACCCCCTTCGTCTTTTTGTTTGATGTTTTGCATAATACGTTTAGCGGAACTCTCGCTGATACCAAACCTTTCAGCAACCAAGTCACGGGTCTTACCCTTAATCGGCTTACCGTTAATTTCAATGCCTTCATCTCTTGCGAGATTTATCCAATGCATGAAATCTTCAACTGCTCGCATCTTTTCTTCATCACTCATTTTCAAAAGTGATCGTGTCAGCGTATTTGTTTCGTGTTTTCGTATGTGGGAAACAATTTCATTTTCACTTCGGCTTAGCACGAGGCACTTTACTGTTTCAAGATGAACATACTCATTATTAGGATTGTCTTCAAGTATCTTCATCATTGCCGTGTATCGCTTATGACCTGCGTAGATTACATACTTTCCATTTCCCTGGTCTTTTACAACGAGATTTTGTTGAAGACCATATACTTTGATAGATTCAACAAGTTCATCAATTTCATTAACTGGATAAGGGTTGTTATCATTTACGACTAAATCATAGATGTTCAAGTCCAAATAATCGCTATCACCTGTATCAATCATAATCTCGCGTGTTGATTGTACGGGGTCACGATTCATTCTAAGCATTCCGAACCCCGCACGTTCGATATTTGATTTACTCATGCACTCACCTCACAACCTAAATCAGTTAAAAGTTCACTGACTATATCTCGATAATCTCGCATTGCATCGTCACTTGGTAATTGCCCTATGCTTTGGACGACTGCTTCACGATGTGCGATTCCAGTGTTGAAGAAATCTATTTCTTGTTCTTTAAATATATCTTTAGCAGCACGATAAGTTATTGTATTTAGTTTAATCTGCGTTAGCAGGACTTTGCATGGCTTATTGTCAATGAGCCTGCGAATCTCCATAACACGATCCATATCAAGTAGCGTTGGTGCAGTGGGTATCACAACATAGTCTGCTACCTTAATTGAAGCATCCATAATCATCGTTTCCTGTGGTGGTGTATCAATAATCACAAAGTCATACCGTTCGTAATTTCGTGATAATGATGTTTTGTTAGCAATTTCAAAGTCAAATAGCATTGTTTCATCTTTTGAAAGTGAGTTAAAAATGCTATCTACCCACAATGTTGCGGAGCCCGTTGTATCAGCATCTTTCAGTAGTACCTTATACCCCAGTTGCGCTAAGCCAGTTGCTAAGCTAATACTTGTCGTAGTCTTTCCAACTCCGCCCTTTTGATTTGCAACTGCAATAATCCTACCTAATGGTCTATTTCCAAGTTTTTCAATTATCATTTTATTTTTCATATTTATACTCTCCTTGTTCGTTACAAATGGTGGGCGGATCAATATCACCTCTATTTATTCTCTCTAGCATTTCCATTATTGCATCAAGTTTAGTATTACCTTGCACAACACATTCCAATGTCTTTTCTTTGGATAAACTTGAGTATGTTATATTGTAGTGTTTCATAACTATACCGTCTGTTCCCTGTTAAAGTCGATTCCGTATATCAATTCATCTTTCTGTTCTTTCGTCAATGAATCAACTATGGCAAGCACTAATTTTCGATATTGCGGATAATGTATGCGATGCACAATCGGAAAATCAAAATCATCAATGTGTTCATGGATTGTGTCAATATCGCGATTCCAAGTAAATCTTCTATCTCCTATTGTTGCGTACACGGTTGTTTTTAGCATATTTATTTTCCTCCTAATTACTCAGAGTGAGTTCTTTCAAATCATATCGTTTAACCAATTGTTGAATATTTAATTTAAACCGATTCCAAAGACGTTGTATGTTTTCAAACAATGCTTCGCGTCCTTTTCGTGTATCAATCAATGACAGTGAGGTACCATCACTATCTGTAAAATGATAGTTTTTGAATGCTCCATAGTATTGATAGTAAATGTCTTTTAGTTCTCTACCTGCTTTTGTTAGTTTAAATCCAACTTCATCAATAGTCCGTGATGCATAACCCACAGTCCCAAAGTCATCATCACGATAGTCGTGTACCATTTGTTCCTCAAGATAGTACATCAATGTATGTTCCATAATCTTCTGCTTTCGATTAATATCTGCATATATTTTGTTTAACTTTGCATGATTAGACCACCATATATGAAACCTCTTAAATCGCCATACTGGTTTTTGAGTTGCTTGCAATGAAGCATATGTATCAATAATGCACTGGCGTACTCTGTGATAAAGAAATTTAGGTTCATGAGCAAGTGAGACGCACTTTGTTATACCAAATAGTACTGATACCTCCACATCTTCACCGTTCTTATCTTTAACAACATCGCCTGCCTTATATATGCATTCAGCATTTGGATCATCCTTTTTGCAAAATGTCTTTGTAATTTTATTCCTGTATGCAGCCCTCTCATATCGCTTTTTGATAACTCGTGCTTTGCCAGTGAATTCATAGTCACAGACCCATATATGCAAGTAGCGACCAAATTCACCCTCATGAGCTTCAAATACTACATAACCAAGTTTCTCACCACCAGACAGAATATCCATAAACTTATCTGCAAACTTTTTTACACCTAAGTCATCCAGGTGATGATCAATCATCAAAGTTATATTCCATCCTTGGATTGCTTCATACGTCTTGTTAGTTGCTCTAACCTTTGTGTACTTTCTCATTTTGTGTTGTGCTACATATTGTAGATAAGATTCCACCATTTCATTTACTTCCATTTGCTTTGCACTTTTGCTCCAACTTGCCTTAACAAATCGGTGTTTATTGAAGTACGAAGACATTAACCGTTTCAAGTTCCTTACTGGAGTTGGACGGCCATAAATGACTTCCTCCATCTTCCCAGTATCTTCATTAATCTTGAGTGACAACTCACCTTTTAACTTTTTACTCATTCAGCAACTAATCTCCATTCCATGTATCGTCGATATATATAAGGTAACGACGGCTCGCCGTCCTTACTTTAAGGGATTTAAAATCGAATTTATTTAGTTTTGTAAGTGTTTGTTCAGCGTGAATTGCTGATTATCGTGAAATTTCAATGAATCACCGTCTTTCCATGCATATTAAATGTTGTTTCTGATCGTAAACATTTGATTATTCATAAAATTGTTGTATAATGTAAACAACAGGTCGCACTTAAAGTGTGGGTATGTTGAAAACAACAATTTGATGAATTTGTATAAATTTAACAGATGTTGCTGGGTCTTACTTGGAACGCCAATTCCGTGTAAGATTGTAAAATTGAACTTTGTACCGTTCGAGAGCCACCAGGCTCTTTTTTACTTTGCTTCAGCAACTCCGTATTTTTTAAATACGTAATTAGTGTCATACCCAACTGCGTTTGTTATTTTATCCAGGTTCTCAACGGTCATTGAGTACTCGTCCTCTAAGAATCGTCTAATCATCTGACGCGAAACCCCTGATAATCTTGATAATTTGTTCATTGATCCAACTTCTGCTACAACGTCGACAACAAATAATCTATATATTGTAGATAGTTGACTGTTCATAGTTCACCTCCTAGGACAATAAAAAAAGCCGATAGATATAATCTACCGGCTGTTGGTTGTCCATGGCTGGGCCACCTGGGATCGAACCAGGGAATGTCAGAGTCAAAGTCTGATGCCTTACCGCTTGGCTATGGCCCAATGTCTTTCTCGTTTATTGCTTACTCATTATATCATAAGGCAAAGACATTTCAAGCCCTAATTGTAAATAATTTAGAATTTATCTTTTAACCCCTTTTTAGTGGGGATACTTAGTATATTTGCGAGTTTGAGAAAATTCAAAGCACTTACTATCATGCCTTTATATAATAAAGAAAAGGATACATTATCAAATAATATCACTAAGTTTGTTCCGTTCAATCCTAAATACAATGGGAAACACTCAATTTAAGTGTTCTTTTTTTGCATTATCGATTCATACACGTGTCATCATGATATAATATTACAGAATGAAATTAGGAGGATATTGATTCATTATGGCACTATTTGAAGGATTAAAGTCTAAAATCACAGGCAAGAACATTAAAGTTGTCTTCCCTGAAGGTTCAGACGCTCGAATTATTGGGGCAGCAGTTCGTTTAGCTTCTGACAATCTATTACATCCAATATTATTAGGGGATAAGGATGAAATTGCAGAAGTAGCAAAAGGTATAGGTTTCATGATTGATAAGTTAGAGATTATCAACCCAGAAACATATGAAGCAAAAGAAGCAATGGTCGATGCTTTGGTTGAACGTCGTAACGGGAAACTAAGCAAAGAAGATGGATTCAAGTGGATTCAAAATGTTAACTACTTTGGTACAATGTTAACCTATATGGGATTGGCTGATGCCATGGTGAGTGGTGCAATTCACTCTACTGGTGACACAGTGCGTCCAGCATTACAAATCATCAAAACAAAACCAGGAATTTCACGTACAAGTGGTGCGTTCATTATGACAAAACGTAATGAAACATACCTCTTCTCAGATTGTGCTATCAATATTAATCCAAATGCACAAGAACTTGCAGAGATTGCTGTTGAATCAGCACGTACTGCTGAATTGTTCGGTATTGATCCAATCGTCGCAATGATGAGTTTTTCTACCAAAGGATCAGCAAGTGGACCAGATGTTGAAAAAGTTGTTGAAGCAACACGCATTGCTCAAGAATTAGCACCTGACTTTAAAATTGATGGTGAACTGCAATTTGATGCAGCATTTGTTCCAGCAGTCGCTGAACTCAAAGCACCAGGATCAGAAGTTGCTGGACAAGCAAAAGTCTTCATCTTCCCAGAAATTCAATCCGGTAACATCGGTTACAAGATTGCACAACGTCTTGGTGGATTTGAAGCAATTGGACCAATCTTACAAGGATTGAACAAACCAATTTCTGATTTATCACGCGGATGTAATGAAGAAGATGTCTACAAACTTGCTATCATTACTGCAGCACAAACATTGATGCAATAAGCACCATAATATGCAATTAAACACCTTGAATTCGAGGTGTTTTTTTTATGCTCAAACCCCCTTTCCAAGCCGATATTTTCGTTGTTTCAAATTATTTGGAAATAATGTCGTTTTTATGTTGACTATTCTCTTAGCCGTATGGTATATTATTAAGGCGTTAAGGAAACAAGGCGCCATGGAGGTTTAGCTCAGTTGGGAGAGCATCTGCCTTACAAGCAGAGGGTCAGCGGTTCGAGCCCGTTAACCTCCACCATTGCCGACTTAGCTCAATTGGTAGAGCAACTGATTTGTAATCAGTAGGTTGGGGGTTCAAGTCCTCTAGTCGGCACCATCTTTAATAAGAATATCTCAGAATTGGGGAGATAGCGAAGTGGCTAAACGCGGGTGACTGTAAATCATCTCCTTAGGGTTCGGCGGTTCGAATCCGTCTCTCCCCACCATTCTGTCCCGTTAGCTCAGGTGGTAGAGCAACTGACTTTTAATCAGTGGGTCGTAGGTTCAAGTCCTACACGGGACACCATTCTTATTAATTATATGCGGGTGTAGTTTAATGGTAAAACTCCAGCCTTCCAAGCTGGCTACGGGAGTTCGATTCTCCTCACCCGCTCCAATATAGATACTTACAGTTGCTTCGGCAACTTTTTATTTGTATTTAAACACTGATTTTGAGAAGGTGATGTAGAATGAGAAAACTATTTCGGAAGAATAACACAAAACTCCGGTGCCCTTGTTGCAACTACAAAACACTGAAGGAATTTGGTAATTACGATATTTGTCCCGTATGTTTTTGGGAAGACGATGGAGTTGTTGATTTAGATATAATCTCTGGACCCAATCACATTTCACTACGGCAAGCACAAAGGAACTTTATGATGTTCGGAGGCTGTGATGAACACGCGCTATCGTTTGTTCGTAAACCGAAGGCTAATGAATACTAATAAGTGAGGAAACATTTTGAAAATTCTATATTTATGCAGTCAAAACAGACGCAGGAGTCTAACTGCTGAATCCGTTCTTAATGGCATCGATGGTCACGAAGTTCGATCCGCCGGCACCGAAAACAATGCTCGAATTAAGGTAACCGAAGGCATGCTTGGTTGGGCAGACATTATTGTAACCATGGAAAAGAAACATACCATGCGCATTCGAAGCAAGTACCGAGACATTCTTGAGGTACGCCCTATTGTTTGCTTACACCTCCTCGATGACTTTCTTTATATGGATGAAACGCTCATCGATATTTTGGAGTCTGGTTTCCAGGATATTATTAGATTGAAAGATTAACACGCATATAAATACTTGCTTTACTTTAGAAGACAGTATTGTTAAAATATATGTAGTTGTACCGGAGGTTTAGCTCAGTTGGGAGAGCATCTGCCTTACAAGCAGAGGGTCAGCGGTTCGAGCCCGTTAACCTCCACCATTTTTGCGGGTGTAGTTTAATGGTAAAACTCCAGCCTTCCAAGCTGGCTACGGGAGTTCGATTCTCCTCACCCGCTCCAATTTTTCTTAAATTATACGAATGCAGACACCACATAAAATTGTGATGTCTTTTTTTGTGCATTTCATAGCATCATAACACATATTTATTCTATTTTAATCACCCTGACCATCTGAATAACCCATTAAGAGGAACATTTGTCGCGATTCCCACAAAATTTCCCATGTTCTAAAACGACTCATTTATGTCATGAATAAACGCAAATCTAAAATAATTGATAATTTTTTGTGAAAATAGCGCTTTATTAAGTTTATGAATTTTGTAAATTAAACACAATGCTTTATCATATAAGGTGGGTATACAGAAGGTGAACCAAACGCTTCTTACAACCAACCACATATAAATATTTGCGTATGCGTACAGAATTAGAGGGGGAATACCAAAATGCTAAAGAAAATCACTGCGTCATTAATACTGATTGCACTGGCCGTAACGGTACTCAGTGTATCAGCGGACGACTCGTATCAAGAATCAAACAACAACGATACAAATAAAAACAAAGAAATTATTCACACTACTGAGGTAACAACGGGTGAAGGTGAAAATCAAGAAAACGACGAAATCGAGATTGAGAATGATGAAGATATCAACGAAGACTCCGACCCAATCGAAATGGATAGTGATGCACTTGCGGAAAATCCGAACGATCCTACCGCAACGCCGGAAGACTCCTCGTCTGATACAACGATCGAAGAAGATGTACTACAAGTTGCTCCTTTTGAGTTGTCCAGCAATGAGGTTATCGTTACAACATTCTCAGAGCTAAAATCACTTATCGAAAGCAGCGGCAACGGCAACTATACTACATATTATCTGGGCGCCGATATCGATGGACTTTCTGGTGGAATTGTTATCCCAAGTGGTTACTCTTTCACAATTGACGGAACGAACCCCCTCACAGGCATAAGACATACTTATAATGAGTTTAATTCATCCACTACCGGAAATACCATCAGACACTCGACCAGTGCCCCCGTAACGTTCACACTTAGAAATATGGACATTAAGGGCCAGAACAACCACGGAACAATCTACATAACTGGTGGCACGGCAAATACTGTTCTTATCTACGATAACATAAGTTACCATGGCCCCAGAATAACCGAGAATGCGAACGGGAGAGCGATTTATCGCAACTCTGACGTCATTATTGGTGAAGGGTCATTCGGGAGTGTCTCACGTGAGGTTGGCGATGTAAAACATGTTCAATTTGAGGGCAATGTTTCTATTCGTCACACTGATAACACCTATGAAACCTTCACAATGGGTAATAATAACTCCTTTACATTTAAAGAAAACTCGAATGTGACTGTATCATCAAAAAGAGGGATGAGTAATCGTTCCGTATCTACTACAATCGTGTTCGAAGAAAACTCAATATTGAACATGACGCAGCCATCAACCCAAGGGACATCCGCAGTCTTTTATCTCGAGGGTTCTGCAAGCTCTTTTACAATGCGTCCAGGTTCTGAATTAAATGTTGATCGACCATTTGCAACGTCAAACATCGAGTCAATCCTTTATGCAGCACGCGCTGCAGATGCTGACATCGATGGTGGAAAAATTACTTATAAACACAATGGTTCTCAAGCGAGTTACGCGCTCTTTAGTCTAAGAAGCCTTACACTACGTAACGGTGCACATATCGACCTTAACATCGATTTATTCTCACAAGTCACACTCATCGACCTCGCAACAACATTTAAAATGACCGACTCAACGATTACTACAAATGTAGGAGATACCATCGGACGTGCAATAACTGCTCCGATGATTACCTCGATAACAACACAACCGATAGAAATTTCGAACTCTGTCGTCGATATTCGTGCAAATGTGATTAACACACCTATTTTCCAAGGTAATGAGGCAAAGATTGATAATTCGGATGTATCGTTTGCTGCAAAACAAACCATGGGTGCAAACCCCTTTCGAGTACCGACATTCAATCGACTCCAATCGAGCACTTATACACTTAAATTTGGAACCTATACACCGACAGGACCGCTTGTCCTTGGATCTTCTGGTGCGAACCAACCCTTTACACTCACCGATTCAACCATCAATATCGAAGGGGATACCATCAAGAATAGCATTCTCTTTGGTTCAACAATTACAGCCGATAGCCTCTCAAAATCAGTTATTAACATAACTTCCGCTAAAGACATTTCAGCTTCACTCTTCACATCCGCAAACATTAACACGATGCACAATGTCGAAATCAATGTCACAGCCATAGGTAATGTATCACCCGTACATTTTTTAACGGCATCAACTGGGATGATGAGTCTAAACAATATTGATCTTTCAGTTAAAGCAGGAGCATGGAACAGTCGCCTCTATTCAGGACCAAGTCTTGAGATTAACGAAAGTTCAATTGATGTACAATTCTCAGGAGACATGGTTGCACCGTTTATCGAAACAAATGATTTCAAAGGTCTTACCAAGAGTTCACTAAAAGTTGCTACCGACGGATCCTACAACAATAAATTAGCATTTATTTACAACAAAGGAGCAACAACTACAAGTTTTATTGATAGCTTATTCGATACAAAATTTGATCAAACATATGCATCGACGATAACCGCACGCAAGCTGATTCTTAACAATACAACTGCAAGACATATTGCTCGGAAGACCAACCTAGATATTGCGCCTCGACTTCTCTATAATGTCATTGAATTTGAAGCACACAACAATTCGGATATCACCATGCATTACGCTGAAGAAGGCGGAAATCTTGTATCACACGTTGATACTACTTCGTTTATTCTCGAGAATTCAAAACTTGATATCAAGGCAGATACACAAAACATTCCTATGGTTGGAGCAGTTGGAACCGTATCATTCTCGAATGCGAGCGTTTCATTGTCAACACCCAATTCCAATGCAGCAAATGCGACACTGCTTAAAGCAAGAGAAATCAACACTACAGATTCAGTTGTGACGATCGACTCTGGGAACAGCACATTAGATTCTCTGATTGAACTTACTGGAACAGTATTTTCTTTCAAGAAAACCTCCGAAAACAGCGACGCACACCTGCTGTTAATCGGAAACAATGTAAGCAAACTTATTCGTACCGGCAATACAGCAGTAGATATGACATTACAAGGACACCAAATGAATCAATGGGATGTCTTTGGAAATAAAGAAAATTTCGATGGCTTCACTCATAAATCACGTGCACGATTTGAGCGTGATGATGAAGCGCTTGGAACATTATCATTTAAATATCTGGGAAATAAAGTGTCCAATGAGTCATTCACATTCACTGTAAATGACTTCGCAGGCGATGGTTGGGATAACCCTGTCGATACCCTCTCCTTTGATGGCAGCAAAACAAAGATATTCTCAATCGGTACTCCAGAACCCGTAACCGCGAATGCGGAAGCGGGAGGTGAAACCATTACAGGGATTTTCGTACCCTATGGGCAAGTACGTGTAACTTATCTCAGCAACGGAATTCTAAAATCGACGATTGCACGTGCAGATGCACAGGGTAATTTCATCGCAAACACCGATCCTTTAGATTCAGCTGAGATTCAGCTTGAGACATTTGGAAACTTTATCTATAACTTTGCGGAAACGGGAAGTCTACGTTTTGGGGTCATGCCCTCAACCCTTAATTTCGGTATCAATGCAATCCCAAATAAACCCACCGTATTCAACAGACACGGATCAGATACTGAACTCGAAATCATTGACAACCGTTCAAAAGGAGCAGGTTGGAAACTCGAAGTTCAAGTTATAACACCACTTGAAGCAACAAACGGTGACTATAGTAATGCTGATGGCATCATTGTTTATCGTGATGGCAACGCTATCGACCACGAGTTGAAGCTTAACCAGCGATTTCAAATTGCACAGAGTGACGCGAATACCCCAGCAATTCATAAGATTCAATGGGCTAATGACGAAGGTATTCTGCTGAAATTTATGGATGGAAGCAGCATCCATAAAGACGCACAGTACAGTGTGAAAATCCAATGGATTCTTACTGATACAAAATAACATTTAAAAACCTTCACCACTATCATGCAACAATGATTAGCGGTGAAGGTTTTGTTTTTATTTTAAATAGGATGCGGCAATGTCTTTGTATATCTCAATCATCTCAAGATAATTATCAATTTCTACATATTCGTTCATTTGATGTGCTAGTGTTGATACACCAGGACCAAATACTACAAAATCAAAGGCTTTCTTTGCTTTCGTAAATTCTGCAGCATCGGTTGTACCTGCTGCACCGACTAATTGCAGGCGTCCTTTATCGTGTTTTTCACTAACACCTTGTACTGTATTAATCAGACTTGAGTCTTTATCTGCTTTAACAGGAATCTTATTGAAATCAATTGCCAATGTTAAGTTGTAATCTTTCTCTAGGTTAAGTTCATCAACAACTTTTTGAAGCAATGCAATAACTTTGTCATTGTCAAACTCTGGGAGTGATCGAATATTCCCTTGTAATGTTGCGAGAGCAGGTATGCTGTTTACTTGGTTTCCACCGGAAATCACCGTAACGTTATGAATGGTACGGCCCAGCGTCGCATCATTATAATCAGCTGCAACTTTATCCATTGCTTCATTAACACGTGTGATAAAAACGTTTAAGTGATTAATGGCATTAATCCCTAATTGCGGCATTGAACTGTGTGCTTCTTTACCTTTTGAAGTAAGTGTATAGTTGATGGATCCCATATGGGTATACATCAAGATATAGTTTGTGGGTTCTCCAATAATGAGCCCATCTACATCATCCATATATCCTTCTGTTGTTAATTGCTCAGCACCCAATTCTCCAACTTCCTCACCAACTGTTGCTAGTAATTTAAGGGTTCCTTTAAAGGGAATTCCTTGTTCTTTCATTTCAATCATTGCAAGTACTTGGGCAACTAGTCCCGATTTCATATCAGTAGTCCCTCGTCCGTACATCTTGTTTCCTTCGATATGTGCATCAAACGGTGGGTATTTCCAAAGTGATGCATCACCAGGGTCTACAACATCCATATGACCACTGTAAGCCAACACCTTGCCCTCACCACTTTTCATGGTTGCGACAAGATTGCTGCGATCTGGCGCATAATCAACAAGTGTCGATTCAATACCATGATCTTTTAATAATTTCTGCAGATATAATGCGACTGCTTTCTCATTTCCATTGATTGATTCAATACGAATCACATCTTGGAGTATTTCAATTTTCTTTTGTTTTTCCATTGTATTACCCTCCCTATTCCCTATATTGTACCGCATCTATTTTGTCGTTTGCGTGAATTATGGTGACACAAATTATCACTAATAGCAGTCCCATGTATAAAGCACATCTGTAAAATTTCGGGCGGTGATATCCACAGGCGCAATAAAGAAGTTGGCAATACCACAATCACCCCAAAGAATTTCATGTCCATCCACATCGTCACTGTTAATTTGCAACAATAAATCTGTGTACGGCGTCTTAGCATCGCGCGGATCATACTGCGAGAAAAACGGATAACCACCAATCTTATGGTCCGTATTAAACGATTGATCACGGGCATGCTCATAGTAAATCCCTAATTCATCAACTGTTGCAATGATACTTTGGGGGTAGTGTTGATTCCATGCATTTACAAAAACAGACTCAAGTTCATCCAAGTACAAAGGTAAATGCTGTGTACGCTTTTCAAACACCATTCCAAAACTTCCCTCAAACGGAAAACTATCGGATGGTTTATTGACACAGTAACGCTTCCGTACATCTGCTTCGCTGATTTCATGATCTAGATTGCCAATGTAGATCACACATGAACTCCCTTGTGCTGAATCGGCAAACCCTTCTAATCCATAGTAAACGTTATCAAGAACCCAAAATTGTAGTAGCCCGTTCTCAGGAAGTCCTAAAGGATTAATTGGAAGATCTTCCAACCGAATCTGAGCAAGTAAGCGCAACGCTTCTCCAGCTTCATTCACGGGAATTGTCTGTTCAGCGGATAGATAGGGTAGTCCACCCAGTTTACTATCAAAAATCGAGTCCGGCTGATTCGTCAACGAAATGGCGACATAATCACGACACCATGTACTATCCAGAGCTGTATATACCGTGTTGAACATTGCTTCACTGACTACAATGGGCTCCGGTTTAATGGCTTGAGCAATACTACGACACAGAGCTTTGCCAATCCGTGCAAAAGAGGCTTCGCGCCATAAATCACCCACATACAATACATAGCGTTGTGGATCAACTTCAAATTCATAAATACATTTTCTCTGTTCTTTAATCCCATAATCTACGGCTTGTATCCATGCATCCAGTTTATCATTCTTGTTGAGGATATTTAAATCTAATTGAAGTCCGCAATTCTCAATACAGTGTTTGAATGTTGCAAGGGAGGCGTTGGGTTTCATGGTGAAGAGTATATTTTCTTCAAGTAGAACATCCAAAAAGCCAAACCATTGTAAATCATCAAAACTTGTAAGCTCAATATCCAAACCATGCGCTTCATATGCCGCTTTATGTTCTTTAGCATAATAATAAGGATCATCGATACACAGACGAACTTGCGGAGGCATCGCAGCTTTACTGAGTTCATTCCACAATGCTTCATAGTGTACTGCATAATCTTTATACGCTCGGCTTTGGGGTTTGTAGTTTCTTTTGGGGTTCTTTGCATGTTTCGCAAATATTTTATTGAATATATTCATTATCTTTACCTCTATCATCCATCCTAATACCTGCATGCATTACATCCCTACATTCAGTGTATGCCTCACCCACTTCCCCGTCAAGTTCATAAGTAATCATTTTGAACACTTTGCATCTATCGTCACGATGTGTGACATGGTATAGTTTACCTAAAGTATAAGGAGAAATACCATGAAGATTAAGCCTACAGGAACTCCCGCAATTATCGTAAAAGTTTTAGCTGGTTTTATGTTATTAGCAAGTGTTGCATTTGGCGTTCGTTGTTTTACCGGTGATGATGTTGTCCTCGATTTCACTGGAGCTCTTTTTACATTCATCGGAGCTTGGTTGGTACATTCGGAAATCAGCAGTGATTTCGTAGTCCTAAATGATGATAGTTTCACAATCACAAGACGCTACTATAATGGTGATAAACTTACATTACGTGAGGACACCATTTTGTATCATGATGTCCAAGAAATTGGTTATGGGTTTGAACTCAAGGTGCCCCGTATGGAAAAAGCACGCAAAGCGCGCTTTGGTTGGTATTCCCCAAAAGAGATCATTTTTATTACAGACACAAAGAAGATTCCATGGAATTGTTTGTCTTATAGTAAAAAGGATATTGCGACACTTTTGAATCACATCCAGGCCAAAACAGATGTTACAATCTCCGAGAAACTCACGACGATTAATCCATAATCATTATTTAATCATTACCTCTTTACTTTACCCATCATTCAGTGTATTATAAGTTAGCAATTCGATTTCGGAGGTTTAGCTCAGTTGGGAGAGCATCTGCCTTACAAGCAGAGGGTCAGCGGTTCGAGCCCGTTAACCTCCACCATTGCCGACTTAGCTCAATTGGTAGAGCAACTGATTTGTAATCAGTAGGTTGGGGGTTCAAGTCCTCTAGTCGGCACCAGGAAGTGTCCCGTTAGCTCAGGTGGTAGAGCAACTGACTTTTAATCAGTGGGTCGTAGGTTCAAGTCCTACACGGGACACCATTTATTTTGCGGGTGTAGTTTAATGGTAAAACTCCAGCCTTCCAAGCTGGCTACGGGAGTTCGATTCTCCTCACCCGCTCCAAAACATTACACAAAACGCCTGATGATGGAAATTTCCACAAGTTCAGGCGTTTTTTATATTTTCAAATCAAAAATTTATAGAAACTAACCCTTTAGACTTATGATTCTTTCAAAATATCGGGCCCCTTCTTTTTCTCAAAATGTCTCTCTACAAAAAATACTATTATTTCCATAATCGAAATACCTGTCCAAATAGCAGCCTCTTTATACTGCTCGAAATATAACATTGTCACTATAAAAACCAGCGAAACTAAGAACGCAATGCCCATCACTATTTTCTTCACAATAAGACCTCCTTTCGTTTAGTTTATAAAACAAAATTAAAATCAGTGTTTAACCCTATACACATTATATCAAATATAAAAGTATAGACTGTTATGAGTATCAACGTGAATGAGCGATTACAGAGAATTCGAGTGGCGCTGGCAGAAAAAAACAAGGCCCCCTGACCTTGTTTTCTTTTGCTATACCCCTCATAGCATTTGTGTAATGCAATACATCCCCTTAAGTAAAATGATGACCACCCTCATCATTCAACTCGAACACGCGTCGAATGTTCTCGCCTTGTGTACCTATAATTTAACACTTTGAATCACAAATCATACTTCACGTGCTCATGAAACCCATTGAATGGGTGATGTTCTTATGTTTTGTGAACTTTGAACACAGTTGAGTTTAAAAAAATAATGTCTTCGTTTGTTTTGTACGTTATAATACATATAGAAACGGGGTACTCACATGGGAAAATATATCATTGCATTGGATCAAGGAACGACGAGCTCTCGTGCTATTATTTTCGATAAAGATCACAATATGGTTGATGTCGCGCAAGCAGATTTGCAACAGTTCTATCCGCAATCGGGATGGGTGGAGCAAGATCCCATGGATATATGGTCAACTCAGAGTGGTGTTTTGAATCAAGTCATTGCAAAGTCAGGAATCGATGTGAGCGATATTGATTCTATTGGTATAACCAATCAAAGAGAAACTACCATAATTTGGGATCGTGTTACGGGGCGCCCAATCTATAACGCTATTGTTTGGCAGTGCCGGCGAACTGCACATATCGCAGCACAATTGGTTGAAGATGGCCATGCTGAGTATATCCGGAACAATACTGGACTCGTTGTCGACGCATACTTTTCGGCAACGAAAATACGATGGATTCTTGATAAAGTTCCCGGAGCACAACAGCGCGCAGAACGTGGTGAATTAATGTTTGGAACTGTCGATGCCTGGCTTATATACAACCTCACCGATCGCAAAGTCCACGTTACTGATGTTACCAATGCCTCACGGACAATGCTTTTCAACATCCACACACTTGAATGGGATCAATCATTACTAGAAATTCTCAATATTCCCCAGGCAATACTCCCCTCGGTTATCAGTAGCAGTGAAGTGTACGGCTATACGAATATCCAAGGGCATCAAGTCAAACTCGCTGGTGTTGCTGGTGATCAACAAGCAGCTTTATTTGGTCAAACTGCCTTTAATCCTGGAGAAGCCAAGAATACGTACGGAACAGGATGCTTTGTTTTGATGAATACTGGAACAACACCTGTCTTATCACAGCACGGATTGGTAACTACAATTGCAAGTTCTGTTAATGGTGAGATTCATTACGCACTCGAAGGATCAATCTTTGCTGCAGGTTCTATCATGAGATGGCTAAGGGACGATTTGAACATGATTGCGACAGTTCAAGAATCTGAAACACTTGCCAACCAGGTTAAAGATACCCAAGGTGCCGTTTTTGTTCCAGCATTCTCAGGACTTGGTGCACCCTATTGGGATATGTACGCACGCGGCGCCATTCATGGCATGAGTTATGCAACTGGTCGTAATCATATTGTGCGTGCAGCACTGGAGTCAATTGCCTATCAATCACACGATGTATTGAAGGCCATGGAACAGGATAGTGGGTACCGTCTGACAAATTTACAAGTTGATGGTGGTGCAAGTTCCAATCAATTTCTCATGCAATTTCAAGCAGACATTCTCGGTATCGATGTCAACAGACCAACAATCCGAGAATCAACAGCACTCGGTGCAGCTTTTCTAGCAGGTTTGGCTACTGGGTTCTTTACTGATAAAAAGGCCCTCAAATCATTGCATTCGCAAAATACCACATGGACTCCAAAAATGGATGAAACCACACGACAAACACTAATCAAACAATGGCAAAAAGCAGTGGGTCGATCAACGAACTGGTTAGAATAGGAAAAGACCGCATGGGTGTGCGGTCTTATTATTTTTAGAAGCTAAACAGTTTATTACGTTCTGCTTTGAGCGTATCCGTGAGGAGCATGTCCTCTTCAATATTACGGGCAAGTCGCTTGAGGCGGAAATGAACATCATCTTCGATAATTTCGGTTCGATAAAAATCTTTTCCTTCAATAAAGACATACTTCGCAACTGTCCGTGCCTTCATATATGAGAGAATCGGTTTCAACTGATATTCTCCAACCATATAGTGTTTTGAAGATCCCGCCGTCATCACGATGCCAACTACTTTATCCTTGAGACCATCAATTGGGATGAGGTCAAAGATATTTTTTAATGCACCAGGAATGGATGCTTGGAATACTGGCGAACCAATTACCAACGCATCCGCTGCGAGGATTTTCTCGACGAGATGCAATGTATCCCCTTCATAATCACGATAATCACGTCCATCACTAAACGCAACCTCAATTTCTTTCAAATCGACGACTTCAAAGTCTACATCACTTGAGAACAAAGGTTTTAGCGTATCCAGTGCAATCCGTGTTTTTGTTCCAAATACAGATCCTGATATTGCCAGTACTTTTTTCATCTTATTGTTGCTCCTTCACTGCTTCACGCGCTTCAATTCCAGCACGTACCGCAGGAATAATTTCTTCGGCAAGCACTTTAATTTGACGAGAAACTTCATCAAAGGGGATACCACCCATGTCCAATTGAATCATCAAACGATCGTGTTGGTAGAGATCATACTGATACAAAATCTTATCAACGATTGTTTGGGGTGATCCAACAAGCATTGCTTGACGGACATCAATTGAGTCAGCCATCAATTCCATTGAGAACCCAGTTCCATTTGCCATTTTAAATCCTTGATCCAAATGAGGGTAGAAACTACGCAGTGCATCAGTATCTGTTTCCTGAGTATGGAACAATGCCGTAATTCCAACCTTCGCTTCTTCAGGATTGTGGCCATATGCTTTCCAATGTTTTCTAAATGTTTCCACTGAGTGATTGAAGAGTGAAGCGGGTCCTGCAAGTGTTGCTAAAATCATTGGTACACCGGCAATTCCAGCCTTAACGGCACTTGCAGGTGGACCACCTACCGCACGCCAAATTGGTAATTTTCCATTCTTTGGTTTTGGAAGCAAATGGGCATTTTCCAATGGTGCACGAAAACGACCGCGCCAGTTGATGGTTTCTTCGTTATTCAACATCGTAAGAAGTTCCATTTTTTCCTCAAAGAGTTCTTCATAATCACGAACATTGAATCCCAATAATTCAAACCCACCCAAACGAGAAGCACGTCCTGCAACAATTTCAGCACGACCATCAGAAATTAAATCTAGGGTTGAAAAATCCTCATATACCCGTACTGGATCACTGGTGCTTAAGACTGAAGCAGAACTTGAAACAATAATATTCTTTGTCTCACGAGCGATTGCAGCAAGGATAAGAGCGTGTGCTTGACTGATGAAATGTTCTTGATGGCTTTCACCAACGGCAAACAAATCCATGCCATACGCATCTGCTAATTTCGCAGCTTGAATAATATCTTCAATGCGTTGTTGTTCACTAATAAGTGTTCCTGTTTTTGGATTTGGCATGTGGTCTCCTAATGTATAGAGACCAATTTCAAATTTTTTCTTCATATCAATACCTTCTTTCCTCACATATATATTTGCTATGTTTAATAACATATTAATTTAATATGTTATTAAAGTAAAGAAGAATGCTCACACTCATAAAAAGGCCTTCGAAGTTTCCTTCAAAGGTCCATTACTCTTCCGATAAACGAACACCCACACCCCATACGGTTTGGATATATTCGATACTCGGATCAATTCTCCGAAATTTCTTTCGGATGCTACTAATGTGAACATTCACAGTGTTTTCATCCAATGATAATCCCTCACCCCAAATGCTCGCATACAGCGATTCTTTAGTAATTGTTTTGTTGGGATTATTCAATAGCAACTTCATGATTTCAACTTCCTTTTTTGACAAGTCGACAAGCTCACCACTTAGTTCGATTTTCAAGTCCGCAGGATAGTATTTAATATTTTTATACCGAACGCCCTTCGGACTCACAAATTTATGCTCTATGCTTAATTGTTCTGCAACGCGTGCTTTTAGTATATTTGCATCTACTGGCTTCACAACATAATCATTGGCTCCATTCATCAACATCGACATGGTGACACTGGTTTCTGAAATTTCTGATAAAACAATTATAGGTATCGAGCTTTCATCTCGAACCATTTCCAGAAGTTTCCCCCCATCAAATCCTGGCAGTCTTACATCGAGAAGTATGAGATCAACAGCATTCTGTTGAAAACATCTGAGACCCTCCACACCACTTCTTACAGTGATTACCGAATATGTTTCTGAAAGATAACTCTCAAGAACCGTATTCAAGCGATGGTCGTCTTCGACGATAAGAATTGTTTTCATGTTCCCCTCCCTTTTCACTATTATATCACGTGATTTTATAATAAACCCTTTACATACACTCAGAAATTCATTTTCTCGTGAATTTGTGTTAAAATTAACAGAGTTTAAAGGACGTGTATTTATGGAAATTATTTTTCAATTTATGATTATTGCCGGTTTTGCCTTCGCTGGGGATGCAATTGCACTCTTATTGCACCTTCCGATTCCAGGAAGCATTATCGGCCTAATCCTGTTGTTTTTAGCATTGCAGTTTAAGATTCTTGAACTAAAAAAAGTTGAACGGGTTGGATTATGGCTTAAAAATAACCTTGCATTTCTCTTTGTACCCATTACAGTTGGTATCATAACTTACTTTGATATCCTAAAGACTTCGTGGTTAAACATTGTGATTGTTTTAGTTGTTTCGACGCTGTTCACCTATCTTGTTACAGCTTTCGTAGCAACAAAGATTCTTGCGAAAGGGGATAACTAATGGAAAAAGTCCTGATCAATCCCTTGTTTGGATTGGTGCTTACCGCACTTGTTTATACCCTTACATCGATGCTTCAACGCAAAACACAATCCGACTTATTGAATCCTTTGTTAATGGCAAGTATTACTATTATTGCGATTCTTATTATATTCAATATCCCATACGAGACATTCAATGCGGGCGGAAAGTTCATCACAGCGCTTATTGGCCCCGCTACAGTCGCTTTAGCGATCCCCTTGTATCAAAACATAGCAATCCTCAAAAAGCACTGGAAAGTCGTTCTATTAAGTATCCTCGCCGGTGTTATTGCGCATGCTCTCATTATTGGCATCCTTGCATTTGTATTAAGTCTTGATTCCACTATGATTGCTACCTTAATTCCAAAATCCGTCACAACAGCGATTGCTGCTGATGTGGCTGAAAGTCTTGGTGGTATTACCACATTGACGGTTTCTATTGTAATCATTACCGGTATCTTTGGCGCCGCATTCGCACCCATTGTAAATAAACTTTGCAAGATTAAAGATCCAATTGCTCAAGGATTGGCATTGGGTACTGCCGCACATGCAGTGGGTACATCAAAGGCTGTTGAAATGGGTGAGACCCAAGGCATTATGTCAACACTCGCACTCGTCGTAACTGGTATTGCAACAGTGCTCCTGTCCCCTATAACACAGATTATTATCGAAAAAATATTATTCTAAAGGAGATTCAAAGATGAAAAAGGTTCTATTTGTTTGCTTGGGTAATATATGCCGTTCACCAATGGCAGAAGCAATTTTCAAAGATATGGCAGCGGGACTGATTGATGTCGATTCGGCAGCAACAAGTCGATGGAACGACGGTCAAGCACCGCATAAAGGAACTCAAGATGTTCTAAAAAGTCGTGGATTGCACTGTGATGGCATGTTCGCACGTCAAATCACGCCTGATGACTTTTTAAATTTTGACTATATCATTGGAATGGATTCAGAGAATGTGGACAACTTAAAGGCTATTGCACCTGAAGGCACTCTCGATAGGATCCATCTCTTTCTTGATATCGTAGATGGTCGTGAAGGCCAAGGCGTCCCTGACCCTTGGTATACCGGTGACTTTGATGAAACCGAGCGACTTGTCGTTGAAGGATCACGTCGGTGGGTTGAATATATTACGAATCAAGTCTAATAGAAGGCATCCCCTGAGCAAGTCCAGTTGCAGTGCTTGAAAAAATGGTTTGAAAGATCGTCCCAAAAGATCCAATCAGAATCAGTGACAGCAAGTTTGAAAAAGTCATCCTAGGAGTTTTTAATACACCCAAAGACTTTAAGCCTTATGATGGCATCGTGAACTTATACGATGGAAATATGAAATGGGGTGAAACATTTGTTATGATGCCCTTTACCTCTCGATTTTCTGTTTGAAAAGGCATAAGATAGAAGTATACCAAAGGAGGCATTATGATGAAAGTAATTTTCCATGTCGATGATGAAAATGTTTTCCCAGAAGCATATGCAAATATTAAAAACCTCATCGCAACCAATCAAGTTGAGGATATACACTTGCTCCTCAACGGTGGTCCTGTAGAACTGGGGATCGACAATCCATACATTCGAGAGTTGTCAGTTGAAGACCATGTTCGGGTTAGCGTCTGCAACAATGCTTTACGAGGAATGGGGATTAATCCTGAACAAATCATGAAGTCTGTTCAAATTGTTCCCGCTGGAGTTCTTGAGCTTGTCGTTCGACAATCTGAGGGTTTCGCGTATATTAAACCATAAAAAAACCAGATAACTGGTTTTTTTTACGACTCAATTGTATAACGTAATGTCGTCTGATTCTTTTGTGGATTGTCCACGTCCATTCTTAAGTAAATTTCACGATGAAATGCTTCATTAGAGCGGACAAGATTATGATCAAAAATAAATGTCGAAAGTTTCGCAAACGATTCGGGCTCATCATCATAACTTCCTTGATGTAAGATTTGAACCGCTTTAGATTCTGGCGTTGTAACAAAAGTTACTGCCTTTAAGTCTTCCGGGTTTATTTTTTTTGATGCCTTGGTAAACGCCATTTGAAATATTGATTCGGTTACAAAATCGGGTTGTCGAATCATAATCGTATACGTCAAGCGGTCTTTATCCAAACCATGTTGAGAAATATCATCTGGCATTTGCGTCGAACTCCAGTCACCTTCTAGTGGATAGACTGTATACTCAAAATACCCATCAGGAGTAAATCCGCCTTTCGGCATCATTCGGATTCCATAACTTATCGAATACAGCATCTGTATGTGTTCCTTGAATGCAGCACTGTTTGGATTTCCAACACCTGAGACTTGGACATACTTCAAAGATGGTATCGTCACAACAGCAGGTACTAATTTCCCAATATAAAGTTCTTTCTCTTTTTTACGCCATTCGTGTTTCATCACAATCACCTCTCTCACATTATAAACCCTCACAGTATGTGAGGGTCAAGTTTATTTTGCTTTAATTGATTTAATCAATGCCATAAGAATTGCCATTATTGGAAACATAATCCATAGCACACCGAATAAATACGGTCTCCATAAACCCAATCCGACATATGCAATAGCCGTTAGAGCCATGACATGTCCGGTAATTTCTTCAAAACGCTTGTCTTGTTTCCGGTATGTTTCGGACAAGTTCTTAATTGCTTCTGGAAGTTTATGATTGATGGATACGTACATAATAATAAAGACTGCCACAGCTACGCACATCATAAACGAGAATGCTTGGATTGTTTCATTTTTAAACTGGGGAATATCGAAAATATAGGCGAGTACTAAACCCCCGAGAATTAATCCGACCCCTACTGCAATTCCAGGAATGAATCGCGATTCAGTCTTCGCAATTTGTAAATCAATGTCACCAATGCTTTCAGGTGTAAACTTTTTGGCATGCTCTTCATTTATCTTAAACTGCGAGTACTTCATGCCATTGACAATAAAAATAATTACTGCGATTAGAATCGCTACCAAGAATACACCATTCCCTACATTCTCCAAACCTACGGATTGAAAAACGGGGTGGAAGGCAATACTGGCAATGATGAGAAATACAGCGCAAGCCATCATTACAGCAAACCCAGGGATAAAACTAAGGAACTTACGAACAGTCGTGGGATCGTAGTAGTCCTCATGATCATCGACAATATTCAAGGCATCTTTAATATCATCCATGGATCCAAATTCACCGATTGCCATCCCAATGGCTTCTGCCTCTGATTTACCAGATTTAATATAATCTTGATACTTGGACTCCATGGAGTCCAAAATATTTGCTTTGATATCAAGAACTTCTTTTGTTTGTGGTAACTCTTTAAACATCACTTCAACATAATCATGAATTTGTTTCATTGTCTTTCTCCTTTGTGAACACATCGATCACTTCTTTTACGATTCCCCATTCAACTTGCTTTTCTTTGTAATAACTACGTCCGGACTCGGTAATGTGATAATAGGTACGCGCACGTCCACGTGTTTCATCACCTTCATAAGACGTTATGTAGCCATTCTTTTCCAATCTGGTAAATGTTGAATACAATGTAGTTTCTTTAATTGTATACTTACCGTGACTGAGTGCTTTAATCTCTTGTCCAATTTCATACCCATAGGAATCCCCATCCAAAAGTAAAAAGAGAACTATCGTGTCGTTATAACCACGAATTACATCGCTACTAATCATACTTACTCCTTTACTACATCTGTCGTAGTAATCATACCACAAGTACTACGACAGGTAAAGTAAAATGTTGCAATAAATAAAAAAGAGGCCGAGGCCTCTAAAAATTTAATACAACGATTTCTGGACGTGCAAAGAATCGAACAGGCAGAATATCAACACTTCCACCCACCCCAGAAGATACATAAATTGTACCTTGGGGGCGTTTGACTAAACCATACACATAGCGTTGTTTGTAGTCAGAATTAGAAACTGGAGCATATTTACCAAAGAACGTAACCTGACCTGCGTGCATATGACCTGCAAGGGCGATATCGATTGTATTGGGTTTCACACGCTCAAAGAAGTCGGGATTATGACTCACAAGAAGCGTGTACGAGTGTGTCTTTGGTAGTTGTGGATTGCCACGACCGTAGTCATCTACGCCAACAATCTGCATACCCTCGAATTCATAAGTTGTATTGATAAGAAGTGTCACATTTGCTGCAGCAAGTCCTGCCTTAACACATGTGAGATCACGATAATCATGATTCCCTAGCACCGCAAGCTTTTCACCTTTGATTTCTTTAATATAATCAAAAATCAAAGCATTGTCTGAAGATTTTTGGTGTATTAAATCCCCACCCAGGATAACCAAATCGGCATCACATTTATTTACTGCACTGACGACTTGTGATGCAGCACGGTGAAGAAAGCGACGCCTTTTGTGATCAAATTGAAAATCTGAGACAAACACAATTCGTTTGCCTTTTAGTGCTGGCGGCACTTGATGGGTCTCTTGGAAATCATGGTTGGTTATCGTACGAACGCGTAGCCAGTAATACTCAAAGAAACCATATACAAATGCTACAAGCGCAAGCAACAAAACGATACCAACAACAATCATCATCTAACCTCGGTGTAATTTCGATAACGCAGTCGCAACTGGAGTTGCGATTACAACACTTGCAATAATTTCAGCCACACCATTGGAAGCAAGAACACCTGTAATCAATACAAGGACACTTCCAGGAAGGTTTGCAAGGATTGCTGGATCACCAGAACCTGTTGCTGCAATATACATAGCCACTAAGACAACTATCGTATGAACAAATGTTGATAAAGCAGCTGTGATTGCAACACGAATTGCATAATTTTTTGTAACTTTCTTCATCACATCATAGATTGCAACAACTGCTAATCCAAAAATGAGGCGTGGTAATACTGATACTAATGGGTTGATAAACAACGGATCAAAGAGTCCGGTAGGACGTGTCGCCGCAATAAACAATGCAGCCAATCCAAATGCCAATGCATTGATAAGAGCAGAGCGGTATCCTAAGACAACCCCCGCAACAATAACTGGAATATGCATTATCGTAATTGAAACAAATCCAATATTAATCATTCCCAAACCCGGTACAAGTGCAAGTACCAATGTAATTGCGATAAATAAAGCGTTTAATGTTAAGTCTTTAGTTTTCATCATGAGACCATTCCTTTTCTGTAGATTTCATACAGACCATCATTCAATAAATCAGGATCATACACGAACCCCGTCATATTATCACGTATCAGACTCGCATAGCCTCCGGTAAGGATTTTTACACAGGGTTGCCCTGCTTCCTCTTCCATTCGCTGCGCAAGACCTTCAATTTGTGCAATCAAGCCATAAAGCGCACCGGATTGAATTGCATCAATTGTACCTGTACCAATTACATTCTTAGGAATCGTGAGTTCAACCTCAGGTAAATGAGGGATGTAATCACGAAAAGCCTTCATTGATGTTCCCAGTCCAGGGATGATAACCCCGCCACGAAAAGCAGCATGATCATCAGTATACGTTAGTTTTGTAGCACTCCCAACATCTGCGACGATTGCAGGTAAAGGATACTTTCCGATTGCCCCCATGGATGTGGCAATAAAGTCTGCACCAATATCACGAGGATTATCCAAGAGAATGTCAAAACCATTGATTGTATCTGCATTAACCAGACAGGGTTCAAATCCAAATACTGCTTGGATTGCATCACAAAATGCACGTTGAATCACTGGAACGACACACGATACCACCACAGCCTCGGGCTTCACGTTCAATGAGACAAATGATTGCTTATAATATTCAAAAGGATTTTCTTTTTCAGTTAGAATTCGCTGATGAATAATTTTTGCATCTCCTTCATAAGCGACAATAACGGTATTTGAATTTCCAATATCAACTGTAATAATCATAGTATCACCTCTAGCATACATAGAATACACGATAATGGTGCGCTTTTCCACTAATGCGACATAAAAATAGTGTGAAAGAACACATGTTTAAGACGCATACAATCGTAAAAGCAAACTACGCATTATGCCTTTAATATCTTGTGAGAAATACAGGATAACGCACGTAATTATCAACAATCTGTGATGTCTCAACCAATCCTTCATGAGTACCTCCCTTCATAGCGCATACATACAAATAAGAGATGGCCCGAAGTTATCCTAAAAGCATTGACTGTGATATAATGATTACATGAAAAAGATACTAATTACACTTACCGCGTTGTTGATGCTTGTGGGCTGTTCATCAACAAAAGGCGATGAATATACAAAATACGATGCCCGATCATCTGAGGTAGGATTTGACACCGTCATAACCTACGTTGCCTACGCAAAAAGTGAAGCAGAGTTCAACAGTCAATTTGATGTTGTTAAAACATCCTTTCTACACTATAACGAACTCTTTGATAAATATCACGATTATGAGGGAGTTAACAATATTAAAACAATCAACGATCAGGCAGGAATTGCCCCTGTGAAAGTTGATCCACTTATTATTGAGATGATTAAACGTGCCAAAGAATACACTGATATTTCAGATGGATATTTCGATATTAGCTATGGTGCAGTATTGGAAATATGGCATGATTATCGTGAAGAAGGTATTGATCTCAATGGCGAAGGCAAACCCGGACGCATTCCAGAAATGTCCGTGTTAGAAGAAGCCGCACAATTTGTCGGATGGCAATTTGTAGAAGTTGATGAAGCAAATAGCACAGTATACCTCAATAACACCCGTGCAAAACTTGATGTTGGAGCAATTGCCAAAGGATATGCAACAGAACTTGTTGCTTTAGAACTTGAAGCAATGGGTGTCGAACATGCAATTGTAAGTGGTGGCGGTAATGTTCGTTCAATTGGAACCAAACCCGATGGTACACCATGGGCAATTGGTGTTGAAAAGCCATCCATGATTGTCAAAAACGAAAGTCTCGATATCTTCAGTATTCCCCATTCAATGTCGATTGTAACTTCAGGAGATTACCAACGGTATTACACAGGACCGGATGACAAAGTCTATTCACACCTCGTCAACCCGCATACACTGATGCCAGAGGCGCGTTTCCAATCGGTAACAATCTTTACACCGGATTCAACGATGGCCGATGCTCTTTCGACAGCATTGTACATGATGACATATGAAGAAGGCCTTGCTTATGTAAATGACTTTAATACAAAATTCCCAGATCGTAAGATTGATGTAATGTGGGTAACATCACAAACCAACCAACCCGATTGGTACAAAACAGATGATTATGCATACATGTTTACAGACAATCTCAAACAATATTCAAAAATGCTCACGAGTAAATTGTGAGTTTTTTTTCGCATTAATAAAAAAAAAAAGAGTATCTTATTGTAAGATACTCCCAATGATAACTGTAATATCATAAAAGAACATAATGATGATAAAGTTCTTTATGATGAATTTGAATGAAATACGCTTAATCAAATCAGCACGATAGGCATTGAATTGCTTGATAACAACTGGAATTGTTGCCAGCGTTGCCAATGCAAACCATGGTAGAATTCCAAGAATTACACCAACTACAATGGCACTATAGACACTAACATAAAGACCCAACATTAATGTTACCGCATTTTTGCGACCAATGTAGTAAGGCAATGTATAGCGTTTTACTGCGATATCGGCATCAATGTCACATGTATTATTTGCCAACATGATACTCGACGTCAAGGCCGTAGGTGGCAAGAATATGATCAGGAAATCGATAATATTTAAAATATTAAATTGTAAGTCAACAATTCCTTGATTGTATCCAAATGCAACAAGATGTCCCGGTGCATTTGCATGGATCAATATAAATGGAATAATGTACCCGTAAAGGACACCGGAGATAATTTCTCCATAGGGTTGTCGTGAAATTGGAACAGGACCCCACGTATAGAAAATTCCAACTGCAAAGCAAAACATTCCTAAAAATAAAATAACCAAATCCGTAATGGCTACAAGGTAAAGTCCCGATGCCATCGCAATCGTAAACATGGTAAAGATCAAAACTTTCCCTTGTTTGCGAGTAAATCCAATATCTTGTCCGTTATCTTTTGAATCAATGTAGTTATTGATTGCTGTGGTCGTTAGATCAAATACAAACATACCTATAAAGAATACAAGTGTTGGAAGCACTTGTATCTTTATACCTTCGAATGTAAGAATCCCTAACGTTAATACAAACGGAAAAAGACTGGTAATCTTCGTTTGAATCTCTGTATAGTTTAAAAATTTCTTTAACATTATTGAACTCTCATGGATAAGTTAAGAATCCCCATCAGACGCGCACGCTTGTCTGGTTGAATCTCTAGCTTATTGATTCTTTCTTTAGCTGTTTCATAATAGTTTGTTGCGCAATCTTGTGTGTATTTAACACCACCTGCTTTTGCAACAGCACTATTAATGGCTTCACGACTTAAGGGTTCCTTTTCAACTTGCTCCAAAAGCTCTGGATACGTATCAAAAGCATGGATGAGTGGCAATGTTACTACACCTTGTTCAAAATCAGATTGGACAGGTTTTTTGGCTGTTCTTTCTGTTTCTTCGAAGTCCATAACATCATCAAGAAGTTGAAAAATCATTCCAACGTGATTCCCAATTGTTTTGTAGTCAGCATGTTGCGCATGAGGATCATCCGAAGTGGCAACCCCTGCATACATCGCAGCTTCAAATAGTTTTGCAGTTTTTCCTTCGATGATTTTCAGATAGTCCTTCATCTTCAAACGGTAATTACCATTGTTAAGATGCTGACTGAGTTCGCCCATGGCTATTTCTTCCATATACATCGGCAAGCTGTAATCCAAATAATCATGCTTACGATCAACTTTATTTGCCAAGGATAGTGATGCTGCCATGAGATAGTCACCACAGATTACTGCGGTCTTACGCCCATAGAGCTTATGCAATGTCGGAATACCCCGACGTACATTTGCATCATCCATAACATCATCATGCACCAAAGTAGCAAGATGCAGCACTTCAATTGAAGCAGCAAATTTTACGGCATCATAGTGAATTGTACCGTCAACATTTTCAGCAGCAGCCAAGACTGCACATGCACGAATATATTTACCTTCAGATTTCAGAAGATGTTCGGTATACTTCCTAATGACCAAAGGAGAGGTTGATAAAATTTTACCAACCTCGTCTTTTACATATTGTAAGTTTTGATCAAAAATACTCATTGAGTGCTACCCAATTAATCGTTATAGAGATACCACTTTTTAACAAACGGTATTCGTTTCCACAACGCTTTTAATTTAGGCATGACCCAGTAGTCAAGACCAAGTGTGTTTCCACCGAATAACACAGCAATACCTGCAACAACCATCCATACTGTACTTAAGTAAAGACCTGTAGTCATTAAGAACATCATTTGCAATACAACTGACATTCCGGCAGCGATTGTAGTGAAGAGACCTGCGATAAGTGCAAGACCAATTGCAATTTCCATAATAACAACCATTGATTGCATGAATACTTGCATTCCATCACTTGATAGAATGACTTTGTCTACAAACCAGTTCATCAAGCTAAAGTCTAACTTGAATGCAAAATCAGGTAATTTTGATTCTGCTAACGTTGTTCCTGTAACAAAGATTGGTTGTAGAATATTAAAGAAGTTCCAGTGTAGTAAGACTTCACCAGCGGCAGCAGCAGCTTCACCAGTTGCACCCGCAACAGCATCGCCTGTAGCACCCGCACTTGCATCACCAATGCCAAGTAGGCTATTGTACCAGCTTTGTGCACCACCAAAGAAGTTTGCCAATTGAGGTGTTCCACTTAACCAGCCTTCTTGAACTTTCTTGATTCCTTCAAATAACCAAACCATACCTAACCATACGCGCATTGGCATGAGTAAGAAACTTGGTGTACGGTTTGAGAAGTGTCCACCGACAAAACTACGACGGTTACGGATTGTGAAGAGTTCATGTTTTAAGTATGAGAATACTTTGTTCCATCCAAGGACTTGAACGAAGTATACACAGTTCATCATGTGTTTTGAGAACATTGCGAAGAATGAAACCAAGTTAAATTGAATTTTACCAAATTTAACATTCGCTGTTCCCCAACGTCCACCAATACAGACCATTGTTCCGTGGAATGCTGGTTTGTAAGGTTTTAATGGTTGACCTGTGATTGCAGCTGCAATGTTCTTAGCAGCAGTTGCACCACTTTGTTCGGCATTTTCAACCATTTGTGGTACAGCACGTTCTTCACCTTCAGGTACGAAGTATGCATTATCACCAACGATAAAGACATTTTCTTGTCCTTTAGCACGTAAGAATTCGTCTGTTTCAACACGTCCTCCGCGTTGTGCAACACTGAGTGCATCACCTGTTTCTTTTGACAAGTCAGCACTTTCGATACCTGCTGTCCAAATTACAGTGTGAACACTGTTTGTTTCAACATTTCCTTCAATGTCGAGTGAAATTGAGTCTGCAGTTACCTTAACAACTTTCGCGTTAAGTTTAACTTCAACACCCATTTTAACTAAACGATTGTGTATTTTGCGTTGGAGTTTTTCTGGTAAAGTTCCAACAACGCTTGGCATTGCATCAACTTCAACCATTGTTACTTCTTGAGGATCGAGTGAGAATTTATCGCATAATACTGGAACGTATTCTGCCAATTCACCCATCATTTCAACCCCAGTTAAACCAGCACCAACAACATAGAATGTTAGTAATTTACGACGTTCTGCAACATCGGGTGTTTGTGAGGCTTTCACAAATGTAGCCAAGATGTGATCACGCAAGTTTACTGCGTCATCATAGGACCACAATGTATGTGTGTGCTCTTCTGCACCCTCAATACCGAAGTATGTTGGTTTTGAACCTGAACCAATTACAACATAATCATAAGCATATGATTCGTGTGCTCCGATAACAACTTGTTTTTCAAAGTCTACTTTTTCGATGTTGTCTAATTTGACATCCACCTTACGTCCTGCAAAGATCTTTTTCAAGTCCATGCGGATTGAATACTCATCAACACGGCCAGCAGCAACTTCATGAAGTTCTGTAAGCATTGTGCTAAATGGATTACGGTCGACAATGGTAATTTCTACATCTTTGTCTTTTTTGAATTTTTTAGCGAGTTTCTTGGCTGCGAGGATACCTGCATATCCAGCACCAACTACGACTACTTTCTTTCCCATTTACTTTCTCCTTTACAACATTTTGCACTTATTATTATAACCCATTGCTAACCAGTTCACAATCAAGCACAACTTAACTCGGAATTTTATCACAATTATAAAGAAAACTAGCAACTGTTTCCGTGGGAAGCGTCGCTAGTTTGTGAAATATAGTATATTTCTTCACAAAACCTATGCTGGTTTAACAACAAGGTTTACAATCTTATTCTTGATGATAATTTCTTTAATGACTACCATACCTTCAAGATTCTTAATAACTTGTGGATGTGCGTGAACGCGTGATTTTAAATCGTCCTCTGCAAGGTTTGTTGGCGCTTGGAATTTGGCGCGAACTTTACCATTAATTTGAACAACTATTTCAACTTCATCTAAGATAAGTTTCTCAGGGTCAAACGTTGGCCATGGTTGATAACTTATGCTTTCTTCGCCCGTTACCATAGTAAATAACTCTTCACCCATATGAGGTGCGAAGGTTGCAAGCATCTTTATGAATCCAAGTGCATACGGTTTGTAAACTGTTTCAGCTTTATAAGCCTCGTTTACGAAGATCATAAGCTGTGCCAACGCTGTATTCAATCCGAATGATTCAATATCATGGGTTACTTTTTGAACCGTTTGGTTGTAGGCAAAGTCTAGACTACCATCATTGGTATCAACAAGTTTATCGGACTCATCAAACAGACGCCATACACGATCCAACCATTTACGGATACCATCAAGACCGCGCGTGCTCCATGCAATCGCACCATCAAGGGGTCCCATAAACATTTCGTAAACACGCAATGTATCGGCACCATGACTTAAGACAATGTCATCAGGATTAACCACGTTACCGCGTGACTTACTCATTTTTTCATTGTTAGCACCCAAAATCATACCTTGATGATAAAGTTGTTTGAAGGGTTCTTTCGTATCAACAACGCCGATATCAAACAATACTTTGTGCCAGAATCGTGCATAAAGTAAATGTAAGACCGCATGCTCTGCCCCACCCATATACATATCAACATTCATCCAATGTTTGAGAAGCTCGGGATCACCGATGGCTTCTGTATTGGTTGGGTCAATGTAACGCAAGTAATACCAGCAAGAACCTGCCCATTGTGGCATTGTATTTGTCTCACGTTTTCCTTTTGAGCCATCAGCAAATGTAACATCAAGCCATGCTCCTGCATGCGCTAATGGTGATTCACCATTGGATGCCGGTTTGTAGTTTTCCACTTCCGGTAACTCGAGCGGCAGTTCATCAAGTTCGACCGTACGCATTGTTCCATCTTCCATATGTACAATTGGAATTGGCTCACCCCAATATCGTTGGCGGGAGAACAACCAATCGCGTAATTTATAGGTCACTTTGGGTTCTCCAAAACCGTTGGACACCAACCATTCATTCATAATTCCGATGGCTTCTTCTTTATCAAGACCATCCAAGAACTCAGAATTAATATGCACACCATCACCTGTATGTGCCGATTCACTGATATCACCACCTGCAAGTACAGGAACGATTTCTAAATTGTATTTTTTCGCAAATTCATAATCACGTTCATCATGTGCAGGAACCGCCATAATTGCTCCAGTTCCATATGCCGCTAAGACATAGTCAGCAATATAAATTGGTACATGTTTGCCGTTTACAGGGTTGATTGCATAGGCTCCTGTGAATACTCCTGACTTATCTTTATTAAGTTCGGTACGTTCAAGGTCTGTTTTACGTTGGACTGCGTCAACATAAGCATCCACTTCAGCACGATTTTCCGGTGTTGTAATTTCACTTACAAACGGATGCTCTGGTGCAAGAACGCAGTAAGTATTTCCAAACAAGGTATCCGCACGCGTTGTAAACACTGTAAACTCACGATCGTGATCCGCAATCTTAAAGATTACATTCGACCCAACTGATTTTCCAATCCAGTTTATTTGCATTTCTTTAGTAGACGCTGGCCATTCGACAAGATCCAAATCTTCCAAGAGGCGCTCAGCATAAGCTGTAATCTTCAAGACCCATTGGCGCATTGGAACACGAATAACATCAAAGCCACCAACCTCGGATTTTCCATTAATAACTTCTTCATTTGCTAAAACTGTTCCCAATTCCGGACAGAAATTTACGGGTTTCTCATCAATGTATGCAAGGCCCATGTCATAGAGTTTGGTAAAAATCCATTGTGTCCATTTATAGTATTGAGGATCCGTTGTTGAGATTTCACGTGACCAATCATATGAAAGGCCCAATGATTTGATTTGCTTGGTAAAGTTTGCAATATTTTCTTTCGTGAATTCAGCTGGATGATGCCCTGTTTTCAATGCATATTGCTCAGCTGGCAATCCAAACGCATCCCAGCCAATTGGATGAAGGACATTGAATCCCTTCATACGTTTGTAACGTGCCATAACATCGGTAGCTGTATAGCCACGGGGATGACCCACATGAAGCCCATTCCCTGATGGATATGGGAACATATCTAAGATGTAGTATTTTGGCAATTCAAAATTACGGATGTCAGTTTTGAATGTCTCATTCTCATCCCAATATTTTTGCCATTTTTGTTCAATTTTTAAATGGTTATACATAATTTCTCCTCCATATAATAAAAAAAGCACCTGCAAAAGGACGAATGTCTCGCGGTACCACCTTAATTCTTATCCTAAGATTTGGATAAGCTCTCAACTCCCTTAACGCGGGGATACGAAATCTTCTACTCAAGTTCAAAGATTCTGCTCAAAGATGAGTTCAATTATATGCCACCACTGATTTCCACCAACCATCAGCTCTCTTTGCGCTTTATATAACCTACTATTTCTTATCATTGCCTTGCCCTAATAATAAGCGAATTCAATGGGATTGTCAAACGCATCGGCATTAAAAAAGTGAGCGTAAGCTCACGCATTCAATCAACAATAATTCCAAACTGTGCAAGAAGCGAAATCCCTTGATCCATACGAATTGTTAGCCCCTGTGCAAGACGGGGTGAATAACTGATTGATGTGAAATCTGCTTTACGTAAATCCAATCCACTCAGCTTTGTTTCGGTGAAATCAGCCTTATCAATTTTAACATCCGCAAACACAAGATTCTTGTGTTCAAGATTCTGAAACGAACTCTCCACCAACTGAGTGTTCTCAAACGTAACATCATTTACCTTGTTATCTGAAAAATTGAGATAGTTCATAAGATTATTGGAAAAGAGCACATCTTTTACCACGCACTTAAATAGTGAACTGGCAAGAAATTTACAGTTTTTGAAAGCAACACGATACATGTAAGAATCATCAAATTCTATATTTGAAAAATCACAGTTTTCAATCAGACAATCTAAAATCTCCGACCGTTTAAAGTCAACTTCAACAAAAGTACACTTCTTAAATGCCACACTATTCAAACGAACAGGATCTCCATCGCCATAAACAATGCAGTTTTCATATTGGGTCCCTTGTTCAAGATTCCACAATTCTACCCGCTGATCAACAATGACATCATGAATCATTACTCCCGGTTTCTTCATACATTCTCTTTTCTAGTCAACGAGCATTCCCATTTGACGGGCAAAATGAACAGCTTGATCCATACGGATTTTTAAGCCTTCTACCTCTTTACCCGTAAATAGTATAGCATCAAATTCACAGGTTCGTAAGTCCAACCCTTTCATGGGAGTCCCCGAAAAATTGGCTTTATTTATTGTACACTCATGAAAACTAAGTCGCTTAAAATTAAGCTCTTGAAACGATGATTCACTCACATCACATTTCATAAAATGGATATCTTCAACCTTGCTTCCCATCATTCCTACGTAGCGTGCAAACACATTACTAAACTGAACATTGCGCATAAAACACTTTGCAAAAGAGGAGGCCATGAGTTTGCAATCCTCAAAGTGTATGCTCCCAAGATAGGAATCAAAGAAATTTAAATTGGAAAGATCACAGTATCGAAAATGAACATTCTGTATTTCTGCGCGCTCAAGATCGTTGAAGAGAAATTCACATCGCTCAAAAATAACATCACTTATAAACAAACGATCAAATTCTTGCACCACCTTGCATCGCACATAGCGTGTTTGTGGTTGCAAGTCGGAAACATTCACAATTTCATCGCTTATCTCTTTTTCAATCAGGTGTGTTGGTAGTTTCATTGGGACCTTCTTTCGTATAAACTGCATATCCGAATGCTAGTGGGGTATTCAACGTTTGAAGTTGAGCAAGTTTCGCTTTACCCATAGCGGGCGTTCGATGGTAGTACGGCGTCATTGCAAAAAGATTCGCAATATCTTCAGGTGTACGCAAAACAACCGCTTGCTCAGAACGTATTGTTTCTCGGTAGGTTAATCCAGGGTATTCCTTCAGAATGACTTCATTCTTATACGGTTGTTCATACAGGACCTCTTTGATGCCCATTAAATGATCTTCAAGCGGAAACACATCAATGAAGATACCACCCGCTCGTAAAACACGATGCACTTCTTCAGGTGAAAACGGTGCAAATACTGCATACACAACATCCATCGATTCGCTCATAATCGGTAATTGGTATGTACTTGCAACTGCTAGCTTTAAGGTATGATCTCGTTTGGCCGCCGTTTCAATTGCTTGCTTTGAGATATCAACCCCATAGACACTTACACCTGACATCGCAATTGCTTGCGCATACCATCCTTCACCACAACCTGCATCCAACACAAATTTTGGACGATGGTTAATCACAATATCATATAAAGTCTGGCGAAAAGGTATGTAATATCCTTCATGAAAAAATTGTGTCCGTGCCCGAACCATTTCCTTTTCATCACCATGCTGTTTGTCTTTTTTACTTTGTGACATCAAGAGGTTTATCTGCCCTTTTTTAGCCTTATCAAAGCGATGGTTTGACGCACACACATAACACGTTTCTTGTTCTTCCAGCTGTTTATTACAGACGGGACATTTGAATTTACTCATACGATTACCTCTACTTCACAATTATATCACACACTTTCGAGACAAAAATATTGATATTTCATACTTATTCACTATAATTAAAACAGATGAGGAGGTCACAAGATGAAAAAATTAATTTTTACTCTTATGGCAATTATGCTCGTTCTCACTGGCTGTACAAGCAAAGGGAACACGTCTGCAGATGGTGCAGCGGATATGAGCGGATACGAAGGCATTGGTAAGGAACACCATTTTGTTTCTGAAGCACTTCCTGATATGGTATCAAACATTGAAAATAAAGTCGAAGGAATCTACTACTTAGGATTTGCGACATGCCCATGGTGTATTGAACTAACACCTGTAATGGAAGATGTTGCAAGTGAGCTAAATGTTTCGATTCACTATTTGAACGTTCGCGATGACGCTTGGAAAACAAACAAGCTCGCTGATCGTATCATGGCATTTGAAGAAACACTACCTGCAAGTGCAACCAAAAGTGAAGGATATGTTCCTTACCTTATCATAATTGATAAAGATGGAAACATTAAAACACATTTGGGAACTGTTGATGGACATGAACCATCAAAAGCAAAAATGACTGAAGATCAAGTTAACTTCTTAACAATTCGTCTCAAAGAAATGTTTAAGACAGTAACACCGAACGCCTAACCAGCGTTCTTTTTTATGTAAAAGGTCAAATCACAGTGATTTGACCTTTTCATTTAACGAATAAGATTTTTAAGGAAAATAATCTCCATACTCTCACCAGGTAGGACGAGACTTCCAGAGTCTTGGTAATCAAATTTTCTGTAAAAGTGTTGTGCATCTTCATCGGTTCGTGATGATGTCATCGCCATTAAATGCCCCAATGCCATCATTTCTGTTTCCCAATAATTCATGAGTTCAATACCAAATCCGCGACCCCGATATTCTTCTTGAATAAACAACAAATTCATAAAGGGAATTTGATCCCAGAACATATTGTAACGGAGCCAACCAATGATTTCACCTTCAAGTTCGTAGACAAGAATTCGACCTGTTTGAATTTTAAATACAAGTTCTTCAGGTTCAAGCAGTGAATCCAATTCTTTGAGTCGATTAAAATCTTCTTCTAGAGCACGACGTATCATAGTTGTACCTCCTCTGTTACTACAATTCTAATCCTTGTAACAGATTCTTTCAAGAGTCAACATCATTAATTTCTCTAAAATACTCTAAAACGGCTTGATATCGGCGTCTTGCAATGGGAATAATGGTCCCATCCACAAGAACCATACCATCTCTGACAATACTCTCAACATAACGCATGTTAACAAGTACACCACGATAGACTTCAAGAAACGGCCACAACTTGAGCACCTCTTTCCAGTGCGCTAATGTCTCATGGCTGCTGATTTCATTAAACAGTGTATGTATCGCTATTGAGCGATTTTCGGTTTCTACGTAGATAATATCCTCGACTTGTATCTTAATAGCCCCACTTCTTCCAATGATGACTTCACGCGGTTCAAAGCGCGTGTTCACCAATATTTGATGAATACATTTTAAAACACCTGGATTGTCGAGTGTACCGTCAGATTTTATGAGATGAGATAAATACAAGGTTCTACCCTTTGGCCCGCGAAAATCCAAATTATCAGTAATCCATAGGTCACATTTTAAATCACTTTTTCGTTCCCTCATATGTACGCCAAAAAGTTCGTGATACAACGCAATTACATTGAACAGTTCTTGACGTAATCCAGTATTTTTAATGTCTAATTGATAACCGACCACAGACATCCCTCCGATATATAATACTAACTTAACGGAATAAATCTCCAATGTAAATGAACTATGGTCAAACGGTTTCTCTCGACACGCAAGTGGCGCTATTCATTAAATTCGCACCATTTTAGAAGTCCCTAAAAAAAAGACATCACTCGCTTTGAGTCATGTCTTTCTCTGTTTATTTTATACGCAACAGCATAGCATTGATTGCTACAATAACCGTACTCAATGACATCAAGATAGCACCCACAGCTGGCGAAAGAATGAAACCAACACCAGCCAATACCCCTGCTGCGAGTGGGATTGCAATAAAGTTATACCCCGCTCCCCACAACAAGTTCTCTTTCATCTTGCGTGTTGTATTCTTGGCAAGAGAAATAAAATGTAAAATGTCTGCTGGGTTGGACTTTACCAAAATGACATCTGCTGAGTCGATTGCGACATCGGTTCCTGCACCAATCGCAACACCAACATCAGCGCGTGCAAGACTTGGTGCATCATTGACACCATCACCCACCATCAAAACGGTGAGTCCGCGTTCTTTGTATTCTTTAACAATGCGTTCTTTATCTTCTGGCATCAGCTCAGCATGAACATCTTCGATTCCGAGCTCATTCCCAATTAATGTCGCAGCTTGTTTGTTATCTCCAGTTAACATGACAGGTTTAATACCTTGTTTGATCAATGCATCAATCATTGCTTTAGATTCAGGTTTTATTTCATCCCCTTGTGCAATGATCCCTGTATTGTGATTCTCAACAAGCAAGAAACTTACAGAATATCCTTGACGCGATAAATCCATAAATAAGGATTCATCGTACGGTATCTTTTGATTTATAAGATAGCCCACATTGGTTATCTTTACATCTTTATTCGCAATGGTCCCATCAAGCCCCACTCCAGCAATTGTATTAACATGATGTGCCTCGAGCAATTGAACACCGACAGTTTCTGCTTTTTCAAGAATTCCAATTGCAAGCGGATGTGATGAACTTTGCTCTAGTGATGCAAAGTATTGGAGGACTGTGTCATCGCTGTAATTGTCATCAAAAGATTCATAATGCGTTACTTTAAAGTTACCTTCTGTAAGCGTCCCAGTCTTGTCCATCATAAGGACATCAACATGTTCAGCGACTTCGAGGGCTTGACGATTTTTAATGAGGAGACCATTTTGAGCTCCTAAAGACGTTGATCGCGCTGTTACTAATGGAATTGCCAATCCAAGAGCATGAGGACATGCAATGACCAACACCGTAACCATACGCTCAATCCCAAAGTTCAATCCAGAAAGTATCGTCCACACAATAAGAGCAACAATCCCAACACCACTGGCAATATAGAAAAGCCACTTTGCGACTTTATCTGCCATTGACTCTGCATTGGATTTATCACCTTGGGCTTGTTTCACCAAGTCCATGACTTGCGACAAATAGCCAGATTCTCCTGTACCTGTCACTTCAACAGTAATCGTTCCAGACCCATTAACCGATCCACCAATGACTTTATCACCAACATTTTTCTTAACTGCACGTGCTTCACCTGTAATCATGGCTTCATTCACTGACGTTGATCCCGCAATGATTGTTCCATCGGTCGGCATGTTTTCCCCTGCTTTAACCAAAACTTTATCGCCAACATGAACATCCACCAACGGATGTTTCATGGTTGAGCCATCTTCCATAACAACCGTCGCATCACTGGGCAGCAACTCCGCCATGCGTTGCAACGCATTTCCCGCATTTGAGACTGCTTCCATCTCAATCCAGTGTCCAAGTAGCATAATGAGAATTAAGCTTGCGAGTTCCCAAAAGAAATCCATAATATGATTGGGACTTTTAATAACTGAGTTCATAACAAATGCATACATACTGTAGATATACGCAACAGAAATCCCAAGCGAAATAAGTGTCATCATCGCTGGACTCTTTTGTTGTAATTCCATTTTAGCCCCTTTTAAAAACGGCATTCCCCCATAGAAGAATAAGAGTGTCGCTAAAATCGCAACAACCCAGTCACTTCCTGGAAACGCAAACTGAAAAGGTAGCGTAACGCCCATCATTGGTGCGAAAATTAAAATTGGGACCCCCATAAAAAGAGAGACTATGAACTTTTTCTTTAAATCCCCCATTCCATGCATGGAGTGATCCATGCCACCGTGTCCACTGTGATCCATCGTTGTATGATCCATCCCATCATGACTGCCATGATTCATTGCTTCATGATCCATTCCGTCATGCTTCATTTGACCATGCTCATGATGCATGTGTTCATGATCCATGTCGTCGTGGTGATTATGATTTTTTTCCATATTCAAATCGCCTCCTGATTGATTCTACCTTAAGTTTACAACTGTAAACGAACTTTGTCAAATCGAACACTCTCTTTATCATAAGACTTGACTTCACTCGATTACAGTTGTAAATTATAAGAAAGGAAGTGATCACTATGGAAGATTTACACAAAGCTTCATCTGCAGAATGGGATGTGATGCGTGTTATTTGGAGTCTTGACGATGCTACAAGTCGCAGTGTCGCAGACATTCTGAAAGCATCAAAAAATTGGGAAATGGCAACTACAAAAACACTCCTAGGTCGCCTCGTAAAGAAAGGCTACCTTGAAACAGAGAAAGACGGCAATCGTTTTATCTATCGTGCAAAAGTGACGGAAGAGGAAAGTGTTTCTAAGCGCGTTGATCGCCTTTTTTCATCAATTTGTGAGAGTGCAGTTGGAAACGCTATTGCTACAGCCATAACTGATTATGATTTATCCAATGATGATCGCGATCTCATTTTAAAAGCACTTGAAGGAAAAACATTTGTAGAAAGTATCGCTTGTAATTGTGTGCCACACGATGGTAAACCATGTACATGCGAACCAGGGAATTGCACATGCGGAAAATAGGTAAAATGAAGAATTACAGAGCACTTTTGTTTGCGATTCTATTGCTCTTTGTATTAGTAGGCTGCATGCCATCGACTCTCCCTGTCGACCCCAAACCAGCTGGGTTCTTTTCTGGACTTTGGCACGGTTGGATTGCACCCGTTTCCTTAATTGTTTCATTTTTTAATAATAATGTGTGTATTTATCAAAGTTTCAACACCGGATTCCCATATGATTTGGGATTCTATATTGCCATCATTAGTGGATTTGGAAGTATTGCATTCCGACGCCGTAAATAATAAAAGGATTTGCTCATCAAAAAGCAAATCCTTTTTATTTACATTAACATGTCATCCAACGATTCCGGTAGCATATTATTTTTACTTGCTTCATATAAATTACGGTAGTGACCTTCTTGAGCGAGTAGGCTTTCGTGGGTGCCCACTTGCGCAACCCCTTCTTTTCCCATCACCACAATCTTATCAGCATGCTGAACAGTCGTAAGACGGTGTGCGACCACTAAAACTGTACGACCTTGGGCAAGTGTTTCAAGACTCGCTTGGATGTATGCTTCCGTAATGTTGTCCAAAGCACTCGTAGCTTCATCAAGGATGAGAATTCGAGGATCCTTTAGGAATATGCGAGCGATCGAGATTCTTTGTTTTTGCCCACCCGATAGCATCACACCACGTTCTCCCACCATCGTATCATAACCATTTGGAAGGGATGCGATGAAGTCATGAATGCCCGCCTTTTGTGCTGCTGCTTCTATATCCCGTTGGCTCGCTGAAGGTTTGCCATACGCAATATTCTCACCAATCGTTCCCCAGAAAATAATAACATCTTGTTGTACATAACCAATTTGCTCTCTAAGCGAATGAAGGGTGACATCTTTAATGTCAGTACCATCAATCGCGATCGATCCCGATGCTGTTTCATAAAAACGGGGGATTAATTGGGCAATGGTCGTTTTCCCAACCCCACTTGGACCAACGAGGGCAACCATCTCACCTGCGGGAATGCTCAAACTAAAGTCTTCAAGGACCCGCTCTTTTGCTGTTGCGTATTGAAACGAAACATTTTTAAAATCAATGGCGCCATCAATTGCCCCTAAAGGTCTTGCATCGACTGCATTTTGAATGGTAACTGGCTCTCTCATTAAATCTTCGTAACGTTCAAATCCTGCCCATCCTTGTTGGAATGTTTCCAACATCGTCATAATTCGCTTAATTGGATTCACTAACATATTGAAGTAAAGAAAGTAAGCAAACATATCTCCGGTTGTAAACGTACCATTTACAACAAGTATGGCACAACACACAAGAACTGCGACGTTCACAAACTGAACAAAGAATTGATTCATAGCATTGGTTTTCCCCAAGGCACGGTAAGCACCTTTATAGGCGTCAATGTATTGATCGTTGTCCGCTTCAAATCGCGCTACTTCATGCGCTTCATTTGCAAAGGCACGTGTTAATCGGATGCCAGAAATACTTCCCTCAAGACGACTGTTGATTTGTGCATGTTCACGTCGCAAAACACGAAATGCAACCAAAAGGCCACTACGCGATAAAACCAATCCAATCATAAGCAATAAGAAAACACTCAAGAAGATTGTTGTGACCCAAAAGTTTAATTGAATAAGATAGAGATATCCCAAAATCATCATAATTGAAACCGAGAGAATTTCTTCGATACCATGATGCGCCAATTCCGATACTTCATGCAAATCAGAAGTAAGTCGCGTCATAATAATTCCCGTTTTATTAACATCGTAATAATCAAACGCGAGCATTTGCAGTTTTGAGAACGCTTTGAGACGCATATCCTTCTCTATTTGCATTCCCAGTAAATGCCCATAATACCCCACCATATAGTGGAGGAGGGCATAAAACAAGAGTAAACCAATCATAATCATTGCAATGTTAATGACAGCTTGCAGATTCCCCGCAGGAATCAAGTCATTCAATATATACCGTGTGAAAATTGGTATTGAGAGCTCAATGAGCGTAAACAAAGCAACCATCGTAAGCACAAATGCCATTAATTTACGATGGGGCTTATAGTAAGACATAAACTTTTTTAACATAAACGATTCCTTCCCCGTATTCTGATTTCATTGATTATAGCATATTTTATTCCCCAATAAGACCATTGCGCTTAAAGCTTTGTAGAATACCATCTTCTTCGGCAATAGCCGTTACTTCGTCCGCTATATCAAGCAACACTTGCTTGGCATTTGCCATCGCAACACCGTAATTCACAGCACGAAACATATCAACATCATTCCCACCATCCCCATAGGCCATGGATTGTGATTGCTTGAAACCAAGATAATTTAAAACTTGATTTACCGCCGTGTACTTGGTGATCCCCTTGACCGCAACTTCACCACTATTGGGTCCAAACATCGCTACTGTACTGTGATGCATCTCAAAATCGTCTCCAAACGCATCCACAACCGCTTGGTATGGATGTGTTGCGCTGATGAATGAAATCTTATTAATTGCTGAATAATCAATGGGTTTGCCATCATTCTCAGAAAGAATCTCATAAAACCAATTTGCGCCTCCAAGTGGGCGTTCCAAATCGGGATGCTGATTAAAGAAACTATCGATTGCAACCTCCAATGATGCAACGCAATTATCACTCGCGAAAAGACCATCATTTGTTTCCAGGTAATAACCAATATTATGTTCTTTAAAATAGGTTTCCAACACCCGTACTTTTGTTTCATCCATGGTTTGGTGCAACAGAACCACACCATCTACCTCAATATAAGCACCACCTGCACCGATAATGCCATCAAGATTTAGATTTAGAAGGGCATCGGTTATCTCTGGTTTTGAGCGCCCTGTACATAAGAATATCGTGTGACCTTGTTCCTTTGCTTGTTGAATTGCTTGCACTGCAGACGCAGGAACTGAACCATCCTGTGCGCACAACGTTCCATCGACATCCAAGAAAATACATTGTTTTTCCATCTTTACCTCCCATATTACATTGCTTTTATTATAACGCAAAAGTTCCATCCCTTTAACGAAACTTAACGTATATGCTATAATTTGGAATAAACAGAGGTAACGTATGAAGACTTGGACAATCAGCACTCCCGACATTGATAAACGTATCGATGTGTTTTTAAATGAACACATGGATTTATCGCGCAGTAAAATTGCGATAATGATTAAAGAAGGTAAAGTCCTGTGCAACGCAGTTGCTGTGAAAGCCAAGTATAAGTTACGCCGCGACGATATTCTTGAAGTTGCGGATTTCGAAGTACAACCCATGCGTGTTGATAGTATCACGATGCCACTTGATATCGTTTTCGAAGATGACGATTTGCTTGTGGTAAATAAACCACGTGGTTTGGTTGTTCATCCGGGGAAAGGTGTCGAAGGTCCAACCTTATTAAATGGACTTGTTGCATACCTTAATCAGAACCCCGCCATAACAGTGCGACCGGGTATGGTTCACCGTATTGATAAGGACACATCGGGATTGCTTGTCATTGCAAAGAATGATAAAACTCACACCTTTTTAGCGGAACAATTATTGGATAAAACCATGCAACGATATTATCTTGCTTTGGTTCATGGAACATTGCATGAAGATTGTAGTGTGGATGCTCCCATTGGCCTTGATCCAGTTGTCCACCGTAAAATGGCAGTAACCGATAAGAATAGCAAACCTGCCCTTACCCATTTCTTCGTTAAGGACACTTATCCCCACCATTCACTCATCGAATGTCGCCTTAAAACAGGACGCACTCACCAAATCCGTGTCCACGCTCAATCGATTGGACACCCCTTAATTGGCGATCCACTTTATGGTCGGCCCGAAGATACAAATCGTGAGGGTCAATACCTTTTTGCCTACCACCTTGAGTTTCTGCACCCCAAAACAAAAACTCTGGTTTCCTTTGAAGTACCGTATCCAACCTATTTTTCTGAGTGCATCCATCAATTGCAAGCACCAACGAAAGGCACATTATGAAACTTAAAGCACGCGACATTCTCAAAGAAAGTACCCGATTGATTGGAAATGACCTTTGGCGTTACGTACTGGTTATTGCCTTAACCGAAACCATGGCACTCTTACTGGTTCGCCAAGTCAGCTCGCGCATTTTCCAGTTGGCACTTGTTAGTGCAAAAGTTCAGGGAATCAACAATCAAAACTACTTACAAATTTTGACCAATCCCATTGCACTCATACTTATTCTTTTTACGCTCTTTCTCCTGGGAACATTTGTCGTCTTACAAATCACGACAGTCCTTGCTTTTGCAGATAGACCGTATCACGATAACAAGCTTTCCCTCAAGTCGATTTTCAAACCCATTCTCAAAATGAAACCCACGAATTACCTTGTCTTTGTATTGTATATTTTCATCATCATGCCTTTAGGTAATGTGGGACTTACATCGGTTGTTACCGAGTCCTTGCGCATTCCATCCTTCATTATAGAGTTTATCGAATCGGTTCCATGGATGATGATAACGTATTACCTTGGCCTCATTGTTTTGTTTTACCTCAATATTCGTTTCTTTTTTGCATTCATTATCTTTTACAACGAACCCGGATCATTTATGCAAGCATTGAAACACAGTTGGACCATCACACGAAAACATGCATATCTCATCTTTAAGATAACGATACTCATTGGCGCAGGAACCATTCTCGCAACCCTACTTGCATTACTGATTACACTGTTACCACTTATTGTCAGTGAACACTTTTTCCCAAATAATTTGAAACTGGTAAATTCTCTCTTATCAACCGCTTTCCTCTTCCTTGTGATGTTCATCGTTTCGTTGTCATCCATCTTTATGATTCAAGGAACAGTCGTTGCGTATCACCAACTTAAAGGTGATCAAGTATCACCAAGCCGTGCTTTTTATAAACCAAAGAAACACAGTCTCATCATTAACAGTCTTGTCATTATTGCCTTTGTATTCTTTGCGGCTGTTGCCTACTTTGACACGCCAAACCATGCCTTAGCAGGAAGTGTTTCTGTGGTCTCTCATCGTGGCGAATCAAGAAACGCTGTTGAGAATACCTTGGAATCTCTTGAACTGGCAGCAAAACACAAACCATCGTATGTGGAAATGGATATCCAACAACTTGCTGATGGAACCATTGTAGTATTTCATGATTATGACCTAAAGCGCTTGGCAGGAATCAATCGCAAACTCAACACCTACACGATCGATGAGTTGCGTGGTGTCTCAATACATTCACATGGAAATACATCCACAATCCCCACGCTCGATGAATATCTTGCTCTTGCAGATTCTTTGAATCAAAACATTATGATTGAAATCAAGACAACGACGAAAGACTCTCCGGAATTCCTCGGTGATATTATGAAAATTGTTGAAAGTCACAACATGCGAGATCGCGTCATCTATCAATCGTTGGACAAATATGCAATTCTTAATTATAAAGAGAAATTTCCCGATGCAACTGTTGGTTATATCTTAGGAATAAATATCGGAGGTTTAGAAGATATGAATGTCGATTTCTTCTCGTTGGAAGATTATTCTGTCACGACACGTGTCGTCAACGATGCACAGCGCATGCGCAAAGGACTCTTTGTCTGGACAATTAACTCTGAAGAATTAATGCAGTTCTATTTTAAAACGCAAATAACTGGCATCATAACAGATAATCTTGAACTTGCTGAAGAAGTGCGCGAGGATATGAAGAAAACGCCTATCAGTGATTTATTCTGGTCTCTCGATTTTCTCGAATCGCGATAAAAAGAAAAGAAGTCGTTATGCGACTTCTTTTAATATGTTTTTCACAATATAATTGGCAACACCATTATCGTCATTGCTATCCGCAATATCGTCCGCAATTGCTTTCAAGTTTTCGCGTGCATTGGCCATCGCAACACCACAACCACATCGCTCAATAAGCGTTAGATCATTGTCACTGTCACCAAACGAAAGAATTTCTTCTGGTTTGATTCCACGTGTCGCAGCATACTTGACCAAGGCATCGCCTTTGTTTACATCACGATGCATAATTTCTGCCCATCCAAAACCAACCACCAAAAGAACAAAGTCCTCATCAAACTCAGCAGCAACGCGCTCTTTGACAAGCTCTGTATAATCACCATTTTGAATGTAGACCATTTTTAGAATTTCCTGACCTTCATCAAATATATGTTTTATGTCATCAAGGCCGTTTATTTTTAGGGTTGTCGCGCGATCATTAAAAAACGTCATCCGATCTTCATCAACACCCAATTCATAATCTTGAAATGACAAATCGTCCATGTGGTAATAAATAATGTCTTCAAGACAGTATAAAACACCCATATGATACTTGCGACCAATGACTTCGAATTTACGACACTCTTCAAACGTCATTGTGCGTCCATGCTCAGAATATCCCGTAAGTGGGTTTTCAACACGGAGTCCATTGAGTGAAACAATCCCCATTTCTCCATTTGGAATCCCTAATTGTGCAGCAACTTCCACAGCACTGTCGTAGTTACGTCCGGTGGCAATTACAAATTCAACGCCTTGCTGGCGGACTTTTTGTACAATTTCACGTGTGTAATCCGTGACCTTATGCTCATTATTTATCAGTGTTCCATCAATATCACTAGCAATCATCTTTATTGTCATCGTTTCCTCCATAAGCAACAAAACCACCATTGTCCTGGCAATGGTGGTTTTGATTATTTCATTGCTTCAATAGCTTGCGCCAGTTTTTCGTGGGGATCTTCCCAACCTTCTGGCTTCATTGTTTTTCCATCTTCTTTATAATGTGGTTTGCCATCTTCCCAAAGTTTTGACATGTTAGCATGTTGAACAATATCAAAAAGCGCCTCGGGTTTGATACCCATTTCCACAAGTGTTCCCAATGCGAAGTAGATTGTATCGATCATTGCATCTGCTTGTTCGACAACTTCATCCGCTTCTAAGAACTCGTTAATTTCCTCAAGCATCCAATTATAACGTTTTTGTGCACGTTCTTTTGCCATGAATGTTGGTTTTGATTCAACAGGGTGGTTAAACTTCTCGTGAAAGAGTTTTACTGCTTCCCATTCTCTATTCATTCCCATAGATTCGTGTCTCCATTTCTTTAAATATTACTTACTAATCATATCATATTCAAGCCCACCATGCTTGCTGACAGACTGTCTCCGATAACTTTTTTAACTAATTCATGCGGATATTTGCATTCTGTTTAATCATGCGTTATAATGAACACATGAACAAGTACTCATATGTTTAGGAGGTAGTACTATGACACATTCAAACCACAATGACCATGATCACCACGATCACGACCATGCAGGTCATGACCATGAACACAATCACGGAAAAATGCCAATTGTTCTTTTCTTTATCGGACTCGCAGCATTTATTGTTGCACTGCTCATTCCTGATTCAATTTGGAAGAATATACTCTTTATCGTAACCATGATTGGAACGGGTTACCACATTATTATTGAGGGATTTGGAGACACAATTCGAAATACGCGTAAAAACCGTAAGTTCTCACCAAACATCCACATCTTAATGACCCTCGCTGCCATTGGCGCCTGTTTTATCGGTGACTTCTTCGAAGGGGCATTGTTGATTGTTATCTTTGCTGCTGCACACTTCTTGGAAGATTACGCTGAAGGGCGAAGCAAACGTGAAATCACAAACCTCATGAAAATGAATCCGACTGAAGCCCGACTCTTAAAGGAAGACGGATCGTACGAGAGCGTTGAAGTTTCTACACTTAAAATTGGTGATCGACTTCAAGTTCTTAATGGGGACCAAATTCCAACTGACGGTGTCATTCTAACCGGCTATACATCGATTGACGAATCTGCAATTAACGGAGAAAGTATTCCCCGGGAAAAAACAATCGGTGATGATGTCTTCGGGAGTACCATCAATGGTACGGGATCTTTCACAATGGAAGTTACCAAAGATACACAGGATACACTCTTCGCCAAGATTCTTGAGCTTGTTAATCAATCACAATCAAATTTATCGAAAACAGCTTCAAAAATTAAACAACTTGAACCAAAATATGTTACTGCTGTATTAATTCTTGTACCTATTGTAATCGTAGCTAGTCCTTTCCTTTTTGGATGGACATGGTATGAAAGTTTCTATCGAGGCATGGTATTCTTAACCGTTGCATCACCCTGCGCACTTGCGGCCAGTGCAGTTCCTGCTACCTTATCTGCAATTTCAAATTTAGCCAAACATGGTGTCCTCTTTAAAGGCGGTTCCTACTTATCAAACCTTAACGATATCAAGGCCGTTGCCTTTGATAAAACAGGAACATTAACACAAGGAAAACCAACAGTGACCGATTTCTTCTTCGAAGAGTCTGTATCAATTAATGACTCCGAACGCTATCTTGATATCATCGTAGCAATGGAAAAAACAGCCAACCATCCTTTGGCAGCAGCAATCCTCAACAAATTCACACCGACTGAAATTATCGAAGTTGATGTAGAAAACATTATTGGTCGCGGCCTTGTCACAATCATTGACGGTGTTGAGTATCAAATTGGAAAACCTGAAAGTTTCACCAATGTTGGTGCATCCATCGCTGAGCATAATGAAACCTATGCACACGAAGGAAAAACAGTTGTCTATTTCTCAAGAGACAATCATGTTGTTGGAATGATTGCCATGATGGATGTTCCTAACGAGAATGCGAAAGGTGTTATCAAATACCTTCAATCACGCGGTATTCATACAGTCATGATTACTGGTGATTCCGAAGTTACCGGTCAAGCAGTTGGACGCCAACTGGGAATTAATCAAGTTATCGGAAACGTCTTACCAGAAAATAAAGCAAGCATCATCCAAGATTTGCAAAGTAAATACGGTGTCGTTGCCATGCTTGGTGATGGGGTTAATGATGCTCCAGCCCTCGTTACTGCTGACATTGGAATTGCCATGGGTGATGGTACCGATATCGCCATTGACGTCGCTGATGCAGTACTCATGCAAAACGACTTAACGAAATTTAGCTATGCCCATAAGGTCTCGCACAAACTCAATAATATTGTATGGCAAAACATTATCTTCTCGATGGTTGTTGTCGTGATGCTTGTTATCATGAACTTCATGGGAAACATGGACTTACCACTTGGTGTTCTTGTTCACGAAGGAAGTACAATCGTTGTTCTCTTTAATGGATTACGCCTCTTACTCCCTATGAAAAACTAAACAAAAGCCCACTTCAATGAAGTGGGCTTTATTCTGCAAGTTCCAATTGTACCCGTTTGGTCAACTTTGCAAAGACAAGATAATAAGAGTCCTTGATAAGTTGTTCAACCAACGCATTATCAACACCTTTGTCCAGACGAATTGATATCCAATGGCGCTTGTTAAAGTGATAACCCGGAACGATGACATCTGGATATGTCAAACAAAGATCAATAACGTTGTCGGGTTCTGCTTTGAGAGATAGAATGCGGTTGTCTAAGTTATCATAACTGTATGCCGCAAACATTTTTCCACCAACAACTGCCCATTCAACATCCCATTCGGGTTTGTAATCAAAAACGCCTCCTGGTAAACTGTTGCAAAGTTCTTTGATAGTCTTTGAATCCATCGTATCCTCCATTTTTACTGTCTACTTTTCTCCAGCGAAGGTAATCACATACCCATCTGGGTCGGCGATTGCAAATTCCAATGTGCCATAAAAAGTTTCATTCATTGCCTTTAGTATACTAAATTTTTGAGCAATACGTTGATGGTATGCATGAATATCGTCAACTTTTGTAAAAAGCGTTATTGTTGGTTTGATGGTCTCTGTATTTAATGATGGGTATTCTTCAATCAGCGCCTTGCGCTCTTCTAACATCAGGGTCACTGTCCCATCTCCAAGAATTGCAAACACATTCTCAACAATATCCAGCACCTTAAATTCAAGTGCCTCTTGATAAAAAGCAATACTTTCATTGATATCGGTAACCATTAAATTGGTTGTCATTGTTTGTATCATATTATTCACCTCTGCCTCTAGTATGACGTAATGTCACTTTTATTTATTGGATATTTTGGACATCTTTATATTTTTGGAGTACTTCAATCGGAGATACGCCAATATTTAACTTTATATCGCGATTGAAATGGGATTGATCATAATATCCCGACCGCAATGCCAAATCATGCAACGACGCATGGTTATCCTTTAACAAAAGGTGTATCGCCTTTTGAAACCGTTGGACACTCAAAACTTGTTTCATTGATAATCCAAAATTCCGTTTGAATATACGATTGGCTTGTTTCACACTATACCCCATTGAATTGGCAATGATTTCAGGTGTTACTAATTTTTCGTCGGTATTGAGCGTTTCAAACAAAAGCATCGTTGTACTAACACTCTTTGCTGCAACTCGATCTTTCAATCTTGAAATGAGATAGTGCTGTGCTTCTTGAAAGCCCAAATCAAAGAAATCATCTTCGATTGGAAGATACGCAAGTGCATCGACAAAATTATCCATGGCCATTTCTGCGTTTAAGCCAAACAAAGCATGCACTGCCCCGGGCCGTAAACGAAACCCAAAGGATTGATTGGAAGTACTGTCTTCAAATGTTGCGTCAGTGACAGACATTCCTGAGAATCCAACAATCCGTTGGGTATATGAAACAACCAGATCAATGCACCCATCCGGAATAATCATATTCATGACCGTAATCTCTGAATCCGTCTTACGACCATACACTTCCCACATACAAACAATAAACGATTCGAGTTCTGGTAAATATGTCTCTTTATAGATAAAGTGTTCAATAAACACATCATTCAAAACATTCGGTATCTGAATTGGAGTATACATTGTCTCACCTCGTATATCTATTATACAAAAAAAGAGTTCGCATTGTGCGAACTCTAGTACTGTTTCTCATATTCATTTTTATTAGCAATTTCAACACGACGCACTTTCCCTTTGATGGGTGCTTCTTTAAGAACCTTTAAGACGTCCGATCCTTTATTATTGAGAATCTCAACATAGGTCGATTCCTCAAGAACCTCAATGACACCAATGTCTCCTGCTTCAATACCTGAGATACTTGCGATCGCCCCTACCACATCACCTGCGCGTAGTTTTTGTTTCTTACCACCCTTGATATGAAGTTTCGCAATTTCCGATTTGAAGTTATGGTCTTTTGACTTTTTGACTTTCGGCTTGCGATTCATCTTACTGATAAATTGCGGTTTTCGGTCAGCAACAAGTGAACGACCTGGTCGAACGACGCTCTGTAACTCAAATTCACGCTCATCAGTGATGTATTCCCATCCTTTAGAGTCATAAGGCGTTACAAACGATATTGCCTTACCTTCCTTCTCTACACGGGCTGTACGGCCAATTCGATGCGTATAGATCTCTGCATGGTCAGGAATATCATAGTTTACAACCAAACCAACATCATCAATATCCAATCCGCGTGATGCGACATCGGTTGCCACTAAGTAACGGAACATTCCATGTTTAAAATCATTAATGACTTTTGTACGATGACGCTGTTCCATACCACCATGAAGGGTTTCAACTTTAATTCCCATATCCCACAATGCATCGGCTACATTATCAACCTCAATTTTTGTATTGCAGAATATAATACTGCTATCGGGATTTTCAACCGTCAGAACATCACGCAGTATTTCAAGTTTTTCATTTGCTTGAATACGGTAATATTGTTGGTCAATGCGCTCACCAACACTGTTCTCATTTTCAACTTCAATATAGGTTGGATCATTAAGATACGCTGATGCTAAAGCTGCGATACTTTCTGGCAATGTTGCCGACAGTAAAATTGTACTGCTTGTACGCGGTACTTTTCGCAGAATTTCTTCAACTTGTTCAATGAATCCCATGTTGAACATTTCATCTGCTTCATCAATGATGACCGTATCAATCTGACGCAAATCAATCGTACGACGGTTGATGTGATCAATAAGACGACCCGGTGTTGCCACAACAACATGGGTCATTTGTGCTAAATCACGTTGTTGTATTTCAAAGGATGATTTCCCAAATACCGCTTGTACCTTAAGTCGTTTAAAACGACCGATACTAAAGATTTCATCGCGGATTTGTAATGCTAATTCACGAGTCGGAGTGAGTACTAAGGCTTGTGGACGTCGCTCTTCCCATTCAATCATTTCCGCAATTGGAATTCCAAACGACGCAGTTTTACCACTACCAGTCTGAGACTTGATAACGAGATCCTCACCATTTAAAATATGAGGAATTGCAGCCTCTTGTACTTCAGTGGGTTCTGTATATCCAATGACTTCCAAGGCACGGACAACATCATCACCAATGTTTAACTTTCTAAATTTATTCATATTAACACTCCTTGCTTGCTTATTATACACGAAAGCAGTGCTTTTGTACGCAGTTATCATCATACGGTTCTTATTTTCCATTTTGTAATCGTCCAGCAAAAAAGTGTGCACCTGTTTCGCCACACACCTTTCACTTCAGATTATTTTACATATAAGTTTTCACTATCGAAAGCCAACGTTGCTTCGCCATTGAAAATTCTACTCACCATATTGATATTATCAACGAAAACTTTAACGCCACTATTGTTAATTTGTACCAGCGACTTTAACGCCTCTTCAAATTTTCCTGCCGAGAAATTCGTTAATTTATCACCAGCGTCAATTAATACTTCATCAATTTGTATTTTCTTTGCAACTGGAATTTTTGATATTGATTTCCCTACAAACTTCGAAAATGATGCAATCCCATCAACAACTTGTGTCTCAATCGATGATTTAGTGTCCTTGTCAAATCGCGAGTAACACTTTGTATAAAGTTGGCGATATTGGTAAGCATATGAATCAATAGTATTAACTACACTTTGAAGATAACTACCCTCATAGTTTTCAAGAAGCATTACTTCTAAAAAATATGCGAATGAGAATGTGTACAAAGACATTTGATATTCTTTTAATGAATCAACAACTGTATTCAACAAACTCTTAACTGCACTGTCATTTGTAAAGAACGATGTCTTATCTACTTTCTTGTTAATCAATTCAGTACGCAGAATAATACTTTGTTCAGCCTCACGCTTGATATCTTGAATAAGAACATGCTTGTTAGTCTTATAAACTTCATTATTCCAATTATACTTATAATTATTGAGCACATCCATTAGCGTCTTAAGATTTCCACGAAGATTTGCGCGTTCTTTTGCTTGGACAAATTGAATGAGTTCTTGTTGAATTTCAGTAATTGTATCCAGTTTTCGATCGATACCCGCAAGTGCTGTAGCCATAAAAAAGGACGTAGGATTTACGGTAAGCGGATGTAATTGGGCTTTTCCAGGAAATCCTTTTGCATCACCCATAAAGCCTGATTTATTTTTAAACTTCAACAACTGATGATCCGTTTGTACATAGTACAAACCTGAGCCACCACTTGATGAACCCGTTACTTGCCCAATTACCGATACTACAGAATCAAATGAACTTCCAAGCGCTGCAACCTGACCCAACGGAAATTTGGTGTAACTTTGAACATTTGTTTGTAACTCTTGTTCTTCATAGTAAGTCATTGACATCATTGCTTGGATCATTTCGTGTTTTTTCTCTTCCATTTTTCCCTCATCTTCTACCCTGAAATGCCAATACGCTGAATAATTCCGTTAGCACCTGAGAGTACGTTATTTCTTCTTTCTTTGATTATAGCGTGATAAAAAGAACCTTTCAACTCAATTTCTGATAACGATTTCTCTATACAATGAAATCATACTTCGTGAGCTGACTAAACTAGATCTGACTTTATGAAAACACGCTTACCAAACCAATACCAAATACCACTCCATACAAGTAACACAAAGATAGCCGTTAAAGGCGAAAAGTTATTCACACCCTCTACAATCTGTTGTGCATTCACATGACGAATTGGCGAGAGCATTGTGACTATATTTAGTCTAAGGAGTACAATTTGACTCCCTAATAGGATAAGCCCACAAAGGCGGTTTCTATGGGTGGTTGTGACACTGTAGATAAGTGTTACAGCCATGATACTATAGAATACAGTGTTGAGAATGAATAGAGGAAGCGTCCAAAGGATGCTTTCCCAGAGCGGAATCACGGTGAGTGCATTGCTAATATACTCAGCGGTTCCCACGCTGTACATTGACATCGACATTGAGTGATAGACATTCTGTTGAAACCATACGATCAAATCACCACGGACGGGAACGTGTCGCGCAAAGGAAAAGAAACCTTGAAGATTTGCAAGAACAGGGCTCCACAATTTAAATCCATACTGAATTCCGAAGAAGCATGTAATTAGTATTAGAGGAAGTACAAGTGTCCACAAACTCATTATGAATACACTCACTATTTTCGCACTAAAGTATGTGCGGCGGGATTGACTCATCAGGATAGTATGCAACACACGCGACTTTAAATCCCTTTGCACAAGAAGGTATGCATAGTATCCGACGACAAAGATTGTCAAGATTGGAAGAACCTGTGACATCACTGTGTGAAGAGCAAATGCACCGCTTAGGTCATTGTAACCAGCGCGCATTTCGTGATGGTTTCCATAAACACCCCTCACTTGATTATCAACAACCGAGATATTATAACTGCTTTTCACATCGAACGCAGACATCACTTCTGTTTCTGGCAAACCATACCCAATTCGAAGTTTATCAAATTCATTGTGACGCGCAAACTCCGTACTTACTTCAGAGTTTTTCAATTGATAATTATAGCCAGCATCAAAAAGAACAATCTCAATTGCCGCGATGTATTTATAGTATGCCTGCCAATCTCTTGCATCATAAGCTGCAAGGGCAGCTTGTTTAGAATCTTCGAGATATTCGACAACATCAGAATTATTTCCATCGCGACTAAACTCGCCAATTATGATGTTTTCAAATATTCCGATTGCTGGAAATTGCGGTTCTTCCGGAGGTTCGGCGCCCCGTAAATCTACACATAAACCCATGATTATGGTTAAGACAATCATCAAATAGTATGTGCTACCCCGGCGCAACATCGCATTGCAATCATTTAAAATGATTTTCATAGACGTTCCTCCCATCGCATACTCTTGTAGTACTTGGAGGTAGCAGTCCACATTACAAACATCAAAGTGAGACTCACCATCGACGACACTTGAACTCGCTCTTGCGTTACGTGATTGTTAAACAAAGGAATCCATTCCAAAGATGGATGATTCAAAAACCCACTCATAAGAATCAACAAGTACATAAGGACAATCACAGCAACGCTGCTTTCGCCACGCAAGACCCATGTTGCAACAATCACGGCAAACAAAACATTTGCACCAAGTTGTACTGCTACAAGAATTGTCCCATTTAGAATTTTGATGCCATCTGTCATCAAGCTCGCATCAACAGGGTAAAGAGGCACACCAAACCCATACAATACAAAGGATAGGATAAGTGTTGTCAGCAGGGCACTCACGATTGCGAGTGTTGCTACAAGTAAACCTGCAATCGTCTTGGCGATGTATATGGATGTTTTAGAGTGTGGGGTTGTAAGATACAATGTAAACGCACGATTCTCATAATCATCCATGATCGACTTCCTTACAAAAAGGCATGTCACAAGCATACAAATTGCAATGACTTCGCTGCTAAGGATTTGCGAAGCAAAGTGTAGCGTATTCGGAGTATAAGGACTTGAATAAAGGTCTATTTGTTGACTTCGGTGATATGAAAGCACCGTTATTTCTTCAGTAACATCCGTGATTTTTTGCTGAGATTGATCCAAACCCGCTTCCATCCCTGCGACGACATCACTAAGATGTATGAGTCGCTCATCAATCGCATTCATATCACCGGCTAAACCATTGCTACTGATTTTACTAATTTGCGAACTGTAATACTGTTGGACACGCTCAGAGTATTCTAACGTCGCGCGCATTTGTGCATACTCCAAATCATCACTGTCCATCGCAGTTAAGTCTGACCTCACATCATCGGCAATCCGTTTGTACTCGCTCCCCATAGTGCTGTAATCTTGCAAGAGACGATCCGCATACGATGCATCTTTCACAGCATAATAGCCAAACAAACTCAGAAACATCACCAAAAAGATTGCCGTCATTTTATGAAGCAATCGTGATTGGTAAGCCTTTCGCAACTCAAGTCCAACGAGACTAATCATTATGATTCCCAACTACATCGCGATAAATATCTTCCAATTCACGTTGTGTTGTCTCAATTGTTTCAATTACAAGTCCTTGACCAAGGATCGTCCGCAAGACATCGTTAAGATTCACGGATTCATCAGTCCACGAGATACTCAATCCATCACAATAGAATGGATGACGCTTCAAGTCATCAGGAAGCTGGGTCGTATCTTGAAAAAAGATTGATGTTTTCTTGCTTTGCGCAACGGAAATGTCAGGAACAATTTCCCCGTCTTTTATAAAAATGTAGCGATCCGCCATTTTCTCAACTTCACCCAGTTGATGGGAAGACAGTAAGATAGCTGTTCCAAATTGTTGGCGGATGGTTTCAACTGTTTTCCGCAGTTCCATAACAGCATCAACATCAAGTCCACTCATGGGCTCATCAAGGATGATCAATTTAGGATTGGACAAAAGCGCAATGGACAATCCGATTTTTTGTCGCATCCCTGTTGAGTACGTGCGAACCTTACGGTCAAGATGATGGCCAAGGTTTGTATGGCGCAAGACTTCCTCAACATTTTCTTTTGACACATTACGAAGTGACGCAAAGAACTTAATGTTTTGGCGTCCACTTAAATCAGGGTACAGTCCCGGCGCCTCAATGAGACACGACATATCCTTTAAACACACCAAAGCATCTTCAGCCATCGCATGCCCATTAACGACGATTTCACCACTATCAATTTGGATGAGATTGCATATGGCCTTCATGGTTGTTGACTTACCCGCTCCGTTGGAACCGATAAACCCTACAATTTCACCTGGGCTAATTTCAAAACTTACATCCTTTAAAACATGATGGGTCTTATAGGACTTATTGATATTTCTAAGTTCAAGAATTGGTTTCATCATATACCTCCATTGGAATCCAACGCAGTTTGATTGCAATACCTTTGTTTCTATAAATATAACAAACACCATCTCCAATCACAACATTGTTAGTACGATGGTACTTCAAACAATCAAATTGCTGCGTTTAAAGTACAGAGTTACGTACCAAGCTATCTTTTTTTGAAAGTTGCACAAATTACTCATGCGCCTATAATTAAAGACATATAGAATATGTGTACAGACAAAGAAGTCGTGGAGGAATCATATGCTACTCAATCTCAATAACGTGTCCATCCGCTATAAAGGTGCACAACACAACGCTGTTAATAACATTTCATTCAGCATCCCTACAAATAGTATTGTATCAATCGTTGGTCATAACGGTGCTGGTAAAAGTACCCTTATTCAAGCAATCATGCAAAACTTAAATTATGAAGGTACCATCGAATACGGTTTCGATAAGAAAGAGCTCTATCGATATGTCCGCGTTCAAACACAAACATCAACATTTGAAAAGAATGCCAAGGTTAAAGATATTGTTCAACTCTACATTGATTTACTTGATGATAAGGAATCTGTGGATTCCCATCTAAAATCCGTACAAATGCTGGAGTTCAAAAATGCCTATCTTGAAAAACTATCCGGTGGCGAGAAGCAAAAGATAGCCGTTCTTCTTGCAACTATTGGAAACCCAAAACTTATCATTCTAGACGAGCTTACGACCGGACTTGATGTCATGGCACGTCGCATGATTTGGGACTTACTGAATAAGATCAAAGAAGAAAAAGGTGTTAGCATTCTATTAACAAGTCATTTCTTGGATGAAGTTGAATTCTTATCCGATTATGTACTCGTTATTGAAAAAGGAACACTCAAACTCGAAGGTACGGTGACCGATATAATCGACAAAGCATTTGCCGGTAAAAAACTTGCAACGTGCCTTGTGGATACTGGTTTTGATTTCAACAGCCTTAAATCAGAATACACCCTTGATAAAAACAAACTATCTCTGGCTTATGCGGCCGAACACGAAAAAGAAATCTATGATATGTTGAAAATTTGCAACGGATTCGACATTCAGCTTAAAAATCACACTTTTGAAGATGCATTCTTAAAAACAATTGGTTACCACTTAAATGAAGAAGGAGCAACACAATGAAAAACTTACGAAGCTTAACAAACTATAATTTAAAACTGGTCCTCCGTGATACCGGACCCATGCTTATGGCATTTCTTATGCCGATTGGATTTTACATCCTCTTTGGTTACATGTTAAAGGATTTAAAAGTCGCTGATGGCAGCATGGGTGAATTATTGATCCCACTTTACATCATTATTATTATAGGAAACGCTGTGTTGAATGTCTTTGGAGTCTATTATGTCAATGCCAAAGAAACTGGCAATATTCAAAAATATAAATTCTTGGGTATCAGCGAATTGAAATATGCAGCTTCACTCTTTGCTGCAACGATGATCCTTCAGGTCATTGTTATTATCGCTTTCAACGTCTTCACTTTCTTCTACGCTGGTTATGCTTTCCCAATTGCTCATATTTTACCGGTATTCTTGACAATCATGGTAATTGAAGTCTACCACTTCGCATTTACTTTCTTACTCTCATCAATCATTAAGAAGGCTGCAGCTTATAATTCGATTGCACTTGCGTTTTACATGTTCCAAATGTTCTTAGGGGGCTTACATTCCCAATCGAAATGTTTCCCGTATTCCTACAAAAACTTGTTTACTACATCAACCCAATTATTTATGGACGCAACGCCTTACTTGGTGCATGGACAGGTTCAATGCAATCTGTGGACCTCCTTAAAAACAACGGCATACTCCTTGGTATCTCCATTGCATTTGTTGTTATTGGAATCGCAGTTAACAAACTCAGCAACAGTCATAAAACAGCAGCTATTGTCGCCGCATAATTTAAAGCGAGTACCGCTCAAGTACTCGCTTTATCTTGTCCTCAGAAATCATATCACGTATACTTTATATACCGTTTAAAGGAGAATACCCGATGACACTCAAACCAGCATATCGCAATCGCTATTTCAACAGTCTTGTTCTCTTTGTTGTTTTCGCAATGACTTTGATTTATCAAACACGCATCATTAAATTTGACACAGCATACTTGATGGTTTTCACTTCAGGTTCTATTGGGTTAATTCTATTGCAATGTTTTTATAAGCGTCCCATTCTTCGCTATACCGTACCCATGTTTCTGTTCTTATTAATGTTGCTTTTCACAAACATGAATGTTTACATTTACCTGGGGCTTGCGCTCTTATTAACAATCACATCCTTTGGTATGATTCTCTATTCCGGCGATACGTCGCTAACATGGTTTTATGCAATCAGTATTATTCTGGTCGTGGGAATATCCATCATCGCGCACATCAACCTTCTTCCCCTGATTGCACCCATCTATTTTGGATGCTGTATCGTTACATCCAACCTTGATCGCAAACATGTGTGGTCATATGCTGTCGTAGTACTCTTAAGTGTCGCTACAGTGATTGCTACAATCACCGATTCAATATTTATTGAAATACGTTACACGATATTCTCAATCCCAATTTCTCTGCTTATCTTTCTCTTTGTGGTTAAGGGAAGAACTCTCCTATCGAATACATATCGTATTATCGAATCCGAAGTTTTATTAACCACAACTGTATCGTTCATCCTGTATGTGTTCGCATATGCCTCAGTTATCAACACCTTGGGAAGTTATCTTTTTCTCATTGTGATTGGATGCTTTATGACAATTATAAGCATTGTTTTCTATGCTTGGACAAAACGTGTGTTCCGAATTAGCACAATGAACACACATGCAGTTCTTGAACCTTGGTTTATTTCACAATGGGAAGATGCACTTGCAGAGCAAAGTCAAAGTTTCTCATGGCGAGGATTTAATACAGTCTTTAATGATGTCCTGTCAAATGATGGCATTCTAATTAGCATTAACAATCACGAGGTATTTCGAAGTGGTTTTGCACAAGAGGCACTACCAGAGCATACTTTGACACTTAATGCTCATAATACAGCCATTACACTCCACAAACGTCGCAACTATCAAAACTATTCCCTCCGCGATATGATTACCAATACAGTAGTGGTTGAATATTTAAGCGAACAAAACATACGCTGGCAACAAGTAAAGAAAATTTCTGTTTCCAATCATGCAGCACCCGCCCTCAACCAGGACCTAACACTCCGAAAAGAAATTACCTACTACCTCCACGATAACATCTTGCAGAATATTATCGCCACCAAAAATATTGTTTCCATGTTAGACAGCGAACAGGTTGCTCTTCAAGACCTTGCCGTAAACACCCTGTCTGATCTTAACGATTCGATACGATCTCAAATCCATGAAATCTACCCATCCAGTTTGAATGACCTGCCCTTTGAGCGTAACATTCACATACTCATCGATGAATTACGCAAAAAATACTTCGACATCCCAGCGTTGAATATCAACTATGAAATTTACGATAAAATGGATGCGGAGTCCGCGTATGTATTCTACCGCGCATTGCAAGAGTTCCTTAACAACACCTGCAAATACGCAGAAGCAGATTCACTGTCAATATCCATGCAAACAATTAATGGTACGTGGCAATTGTGCTATAGCGATGATGGAATCCCTCTTGATCTTGACACTGAATCCAAAATCAAACATCTCGGTCTTTCTAGCCTGCAACAACAAGTTCAAGCATTACATGGTACTTTCACCATCAATACAGATCATAAACAATTTATCATTACACTTCCAAGGAGACCCCATGAAAATACTACTATTTGACGACCACCAACTTTTTGCCAAGAGCCTCGAACTTGTTCTCGCAGATAAAGTCGAAAGTTTCAAAGCCTATGACAACCCCGATGATATTCTTAACATCATCACCCAAGCGCAACCCGACCTCGTTATCCTTGACGTCCATATGGGTGAACACAGCGGTCTTGAAGTCGGTCGCAAACTCCGATACCATCTACCTGACCTCAAAATCGTCTTCCTATCAGGATACAACCTTCATGAATACAACCGTGAAGCCAGACGCATGGGCGCCTGTGGATTCCTTGAGAAAAATGTTTCTGTAGATAAACTCATTGACAGTTTAAAGCGAATCCACGAAGGACAGACAGTATTCATGGGTGAAGAGACTGAAGATATCCTTGAAGAACTCACAGCTCGGGAAAAAGAAATTCTTCAACTCGCGAGCAACGGTGACACACAACAAATAATCGCCGATACTCTTGAAATTAGTCGGCGAACCGTCAACAATCATCTCGTAGCAATCAACGAAAAACTCATGGTAAGTTCAACAGTAGCAGCTGTTATTAAGGGAATTGAGTTAGGAATTGTTAAATTAAGTAATAATCGTTAGAGAAGAAGCATCGATTTCCAATTCAATTGGATATCAATGCTTCTTTCTTTTTAAATGAATTGTATCAATTCAGACACATTTTAATATAGGATATGACCTGTTCGCTCAGTAAATAGTTTTCATGTTTAATACTATCAAATATCTTAAGGTCAGAACCCGTGAAGTATGTACTTACTTTTCTTTGCAAGTCTGCACCCAAAGTTTTATCAGCAGTAGAGCCAATAATAAACGATTTGCAATTGACGTTCTTTGCGAATTTACTGATTTCGATGTTGTTAGTAATAAATAATTTAGCCGGCCCCCAGAATATTGGAATAATTTTATTATAAAGATCCGATAAATCTCGATAAGCTGCCAATAGTATGAGTGCATCACACCTTCTTACACTCGCTAAGTATGCTGCCATACCCGAACCGTAGCTATGTCCGATTACAACAATCTTTCTACTTGGGTATGTTTCAACCGTCCAATCATACAGATCTACGGCGGTTTGCTCCATAGTTTTCAAATTCATTTTCCCAATACTCTTTTGACTACCATAATAATCAGCGGCAAGGAAGGGATCACTGAATACTCCACCATATTTTGCCACTGAATTATACGATATGTATTTCGAACCACCAAAGAAAAGTATGATTTTGTCTGAGGCTGAATCAAGATTATATCCATACCCTGATAAGCGTTCATTAAATGAGATTTCTATCGGCAGGTAAGTTACTTCCTCGATTTTCTTCGCACCCTTATAAAATGAATAGCTGATTAATTGCATAACAAAATTGCTTATAAAATAAATAATGAAAGTCCACATTAGAACCTTTATAATCAGGCTACTTAATTCCATCAGTCGCTTCCTCCATTTTGCAACGTTGCTCAGTAGTGTTGGGGTTTGCCAACCAACTTCTTTATATTTCAAATAGATCAAAAGGTGGTTGGCATTTGTGTTTAATCGAGTTCAATTACTTTACCCTAGTCTACGTTTTTCAGTGTCATCGAGATAACTACTTCAACATGCACTGTCTGCGGAAACATATCAACAGGTTGCACATGCATCAACTCATATCCATTCTCAAGATAAACTGCAAGATCACGTGTCAGTGTTGCTGGATTACAACTAACATAAACAATGCGTTTTGGAGTAGTCTTAAGGGATGCCTCAATAAACTGAGGATCCAATCCACGACGTGGTGGATCAACAACAAGAACATCTACGTTGAGTCCTTCTTCGACCCATTTAACCATGACTTCTTCTGCTTTACCTACTTCAAATGTTGCATTGGAAATATTGTTTTCTATTGCGTTGAACTTTGCCATTACAATTGCGTCAGGAACAATCTCAACACCATAGACATGCTTAGCATGTTGTGCAAGATTCAATGAAATTGTACCGATACCACAATATGCATCAATGACGGTATCTGTGGGCTTGAGTTCTGCGAGGTCAATTGCTTTTTGATATAAAACTTCAGTTTGTTTTGAATTGACTTGATAGAATGATTGTGATGAGATGCAGAATTTCTTACCCATCAAATCATCAGTATAAAAGTCATTACCATAGAGAACCACATTTTCTTCGCCCATGATGACATTCGTCTTCTTGGCATTAATGTTTTGGACAAGACTAACAAGATGAGGGATTGCCTCTTGAATAGCATTTGTGATTGCTTCTTTGGGTTTTAGGTTATTACCATTGGTTACAAGGATGATCATCATGTCTTCACTGAATTGACCACGACGTACAATGATGTGACGAATTACACCGGAATGTTTATTCTCATCATATGCATGAACATCAAAGCTGCGTAAGATATCACGAACCTTGAGAATCGCTTCATCAATTTTCGGATCTTGAATGTGGTAATTCTCAATAGGAATAAGTGAATGAGTTCCTCTTTTGAAGAAACCTGTTTCGAGTTGACCTTCGATCATACGGACTGGAATCTGGGCCTTGTTTCGATAACCCCAAGGTGTTTCCATACCGAGTGTTTCGTGGACTTCAACGCCGCTCATATCAATTTCCTTGGCGAGTGTTTCGCGTACCATCTTCTGTTTGAATCGCAATTGAAGATCGTATGACATATGTTGCAGTGGCATGGTTCCAATACGTGTACCGACTTTGTCTGTAATTTCAACGCGGTCAGGTGATGGCGTGATGATTTCCAATGCACGCCCATATGCAAATTTACGCAATACCTTTGTAATGACAACATTTACGATTTCTTGAGGCAAGGTATTTTCAATAAAAACTGGAAAACCATCTATCTTGGCGACACCAAATCCCTCGTACGTTAAATCAATTATCTCGAGTTCGTATTCTTTATTCTTTTTAATCATGTTTTTCATCCTTTGTAGTTAGTGACTTGAGGGCAAGTTTCATAGCACCGGCGACGGTTGCACGATTGTTTCGTGGTTGTCCAAAGTGGTGTGTAACGTGTTGCAATTGTTTTTGAAATGCAATCTCAAATGTATCTCTGTTATTATACCCTAATGTCAGCAATTCCTCATCAAGAGTTTTTCCGTAGATATAATGAAACTCACGAAGACCCTGTTGAAACCAGAATGTTTCTCCCTCATGGAGCTGATAGGCTTTTAACCAATCCCATACAACATCCATATTACTGATGTTGGGATTGTCGAAGTGACAATGTTTGCAAAGTAAAACAAAGTTTCCTGGCGTGTCTTCGCCACCCAATGCATCAGCAAGAATATGACATCGGTCAAGGCGCTTCTTAACACCACATCGCCAGCAATGGGTTGTGGCCTGTTTATAGGTGATACTGATTGCATCCGATTCAATGCGGTCTTGCCAAAATGTCGCTATCTCTTGTTTACTGGTTTTAATTCGTTTGGTTGTCATAACAATCGTCTTACCTTCTCTTTTCACTATTGTATCAAATTTTCTCATGCAGTTCCTTTGTAGTCCGTGACATTACCCCTTATAATGAAGTAAAAGGAGACATGATATGATGGAAATTACACGTAAAGGTGTGCCAACACAGATTGAGGGTACACAACCTAAAGTTGGGGATAAAATCCCTGCATTCAGTTTACCAAGCCTTGCTGGCAAAACGGTGACAAATGAGGACTTGCTTGGAAAGACAACAATTATTTCTGTTTTCCCAGATATTAATACACGAACATGCGACTTACAAACACGCCACTTTTTCAAGGTTGCCAGTGAACTGGATGATGTTACTATAGTTAACCTATCAAACAACACCTTGGACCAATTCGGTGAGTGGTGCGCTACTGCAGGAATTGATGCTGAAATGTTGAGTGATGCTGATTTAGAGTTTGCGCATGCTTATGGACTTTATATGCCAGAATTCAATGTGCTCGCACGTTCAATCTTTGTTGTTGACGCTGAGGGTGTTCTCAAATATGTTGAGATTGTTCCTGAAATGGCCAATGAACCCAATTATGATGCTGCGATTGCAGCTGCAAAATAACACCTTCGGGTGTTATTTTTTTATTATCGGATCAACCACCATCCTCATAAACATCATGTCAAGCTCACTGTTTGTGAGTGGGATGGGTTGCCTTTGATTCCAATCTGATAATGTGAAAATCGAATTAATATGGTGATGAGCCAAATACATTTTATCCATGTTTACAGTATCAATCGTTTTGAGATAAGCATGAATTTCATCAATCATGTATTTCTTTGACATGTTTGTCATGACCTCCGAGAATTGTGGGTCGTGACTTTGGATTTCGATGACTTGTCGTTCAATGGATTTTTGATAGTAGCGATCCACATCTTGAAATGGACGCATAAAACGTGTTGCAATGGGTAACTTGTAATAAGGAACCATGAATTGTGTCACACCATATTCTAAAAGAGCAATCTTGTCGGAGAAATATTCATAGAACGTTGAGCGGTGGATGTGTGACCACACGCAAAGACGGGCAACGGACACCTTTGAAAACAATATTTTTTCTTCAACCATCATTCGTAAAAGTGATTCCCAGATGACATCTTTTAAATGAAGTCGTTGCTTTGTCATAGTTTACCTCTGTCCGACACTTTCTCGTATCTGTTGGATTTATTATCGCACACTCACCGTATAATTGAAACGAAGGAGCATGATAATATGAAACGAAAACTAATACTCTATATTGCAACAAGCCTCGATGGTATGATTGCTGATTCTGAAGGTAATATTGATTGGCTTACGGATGCTTTAACGATTACTGAAGCAGACGACTCCTACGACACATTCTATAAATCGGTTGACACTGTGATTATGGGGAGTACAACGTTTAAACAAGTAACTGAGGTTCTTTCACCTGAACACTACCCTTATGAAGCGGTGCACTCTTATGTCTTTACATCACAACCGGCGATTGATTCGGATTCTATTAAATTTGTAAATGGTGATATCGTGGCGTTTATTGAAACATTAAAGAAACAGGACGGCAAAGATATCTGGTTGGTGGGTGGCGCGAGTCTTGTAACGCCACTTGTAAATGCGAATCTAATCGACACTTACATGATCACTCTGATTCCAACAATCTTGGGAAAAGGGATACCACTTTTCGATAACATTAAACACCGCCATAACGTGAAAATTCAAGAATCACGATTGATAAACGGTATGCTTGCTTACACTGCAATAAGACAATAAAAAAAGCAATTGGGGTTATCATTTATACACGACTCGTATAAGACTCCAATTGCTTTTTATTTGGGATTTTATTTTACCTTGTTGTAGTACGTAATGAAGTTTTCAATGACACCATCAATAAATTTTACGGTACCTTCATCGTTAATACTTCCATCTTCTGCAAATTTTGTATGACTTGCTGGAAGTAAAATATCATTTCCCGGCAATAACATCATCGGAATTCTATTTAGGATTTCATGCAATGCAAGATACCCACGGGCTCCACCTGTCATTCCCATCGATTGTGCTGCAATCAGTCCTGGTTTATTGTTGAGGTATGGTGAACGGCTCACCCAGTCAATCGCATTCTTCAATACGCCCGATGTTGAGTTGTTGTATTCCGGTGTAACCATAAATACTGCATCAGCATCTTTAACTTGATTGAAAAGTGTTGTAACGGACGCTGGACGATCGGCATCATTATCAATATCACCATTATACAATGGCACATCAATATTGACGATTTCAACATCTAATTTATCACTGTAACGATTCTTGAGGAATTCCCCCAATTTCAGTGTGAGTGACTCTTTACGTAAACTCCCTACCATCATTGCTACTTTTATCATATTAATAACCTACCTTTTCTGTATGTTTTAATGATAACACACCTTATTTGCTGTTTGTACTGTTATGCATTAAAAAAGGTCAGCTTTCACTGACCGTTCACTATGCTTTCACCATATTGTAATAATTCACAAACGCATCCACAACACCATCGATAAATTCCACGGTTGGAAGGTCTGTTAACTCGCCTGTTTCACTGAATTTCGAACGCGTATTTGCGACCAAAATATCATTGCCTGGTAATACCATCATCGGCAAGCGATGCATGATATCAAGGAGGTGCATGTATCCACGCGCGCCGCCTGTCATCCCCATGGATGTCGCAGCGAGAAGTGTTGCCTTATTGGTGAAGTGTTTTGTACGACTTCCCCAATCAATGGCATTCTTTAGCACGCCAGGAATCGAGTTGTTGTATTCGGGTGTAATAATGATCACCGCATCTGCTTGTGCCAGTTTATCATAAAACTCAACAATTGCAGCAGGTCGGTCGGAATCATTATCAATGTCACCGTTGTAGTGGGGTAGATCGATATTCAAAATTTCAATATTCATCGTATCTGAATACCGCTTTTGAAAATGAAGTCCAAGCGCTAAGCTTGCAGATTTCTGACTGATCGTGCCAACCAACATTTTGACGTTCATCATTGAAACTGTCCTCCTACCTCTACCATTATACTGACGCCTAATTTATTTTCATTAATTATGACCATATTGATTGCGTATTAGGGTGCTTTTCTATATCATAGTCTTAGCATTTTCTTGAGGAGGATAGACCGATGAGCATTCGGCGTTTTTTTGGCAGTAAATCATTTTACAAACACGTGGTAATTATAGCAATCCCTTTGATTTTTCAACAGTTGATTAGTAACTCAGTCAACTTAATGGTTAACCTTATGATTGGTCAATTGGGAGACCATGCACTTGCCGGTGTTGCAACTGTCAATCGTTTCTTCCTCATTGCAACTTTTGGTACCAGTGGTGTTATCGGTGCTGCTGCAGTATTTATGGCGCAGTTCTATGGTGCCGATGACCATGAGGGCATGAAGCAAACATTTCGATACACGATATGGGCCGCAACCATCATCATGTCATTATTTCTTGTAATTGGCGTAATGTTTCCAACACAGATTATTGGATTCTTTGTTAATGATCCGAATGTCATTCGTGAGGGACTTAATTTCATTTATATTGGTTCATTAGCATTTATTCCAAACATCGTTACCTTATCAATTGCTGGGTCTATGCGTGCGACCGGTGATTCAAAAACACCCCTCGCTGCTGGAATTGTGTCAGTTATTGTGAATGCATTTTTTAACTACGGACTCATCTATGGAAATTTCGGATTTCCTGCGATGGGCGTTACCGGTGCAGCTATCGGAACCTTAATTGCCCGTACTGCTGAATTAGTGTTTATCAGCTACTTCTTCATCCGCGGTGATTATCCCTTTAAGACAAAAATCGCAGATATGTTCACGATGTCAACAGACATCATCAAGCGTATTTCCTCAAAGGCATTGCCTTTGGTCAGCAATGAAATTCTGTGGGCAACAGGGATGGCCCTCTTATTACGATTTTACGCATCCCGTGGTCCAGAGGTTATCTCGGGATATTCAATTGCTTCAACAGTATCGGACATGTTCTTTACAATGAATGCTGGAATGTCGATTGCGATCACCATTTTAGTATCACAACCCCTCGGTGCAGGAAACTTTGATGAAGCACGCGACAATGGGTATCACCTAATTGGGTTTGGCGTCATTTTGAGCGCCATCTTCGGGTATTACTGTTTGTTACAACCTTCTTTATCCCTGCAATCTATTCGGTCTCTAACGAGGCAATGTGGACCGCTCAGACATTCTTAAGAATTCAATCCCCTTTGTTTAGTATTTATGTTATGAATACAACCTGTTACTTCATTCTAAGGGCGGGTGGTGATATGCGTTCAACCCTTATGCTGGATTCTGGTTATATGTGGTGTGTTAACTTAGTTGCAGTAGGACTTGCAACCTACTTTACGCCTTGGGGTATCATTGGTTTGTATCTGGTTGGACAATCCACCGATATTTTCAAAATGATGGTTGCCTTCCGCTTTGTACGTAAAGAAAAATGGCTCACAAATTTAGCCGCAGAAGAAACGCCCATCGATCTAGAGTTTGAATTAACTTAAAATCGTCTTTGTTATTCACCACACTCCTATGTACACAAACGCTAAATGAGGACCATCCCCACAATGATCCTCATTTTCCTTTATCGAATTTCAACAGAACCTATTATGGTTGTTGAGCTTTTATTTAGAATTTATGATTCATAAATGATGACATTTGCTATTTAAACTAACGTAAACAAATGCTCACTTATGTCATATTTTCATTGGATAGTGCGCGCTTTATGACATTGTCAGAATCTGTAAGCACTACATTGTTCTGTCTGAAGTATTTTGTAATTTCCACAAAATAAGCAAACGCTTCACCATAATTTTTGTAGTATTCAATTGATAAATCTAGGCGGATTTTTTCACCATTCTTCGTTGTAATTGCGATAAACATATCCGATAGCAAAATGTAATAACTAAGCACAGTTGGATAGTAATAGTGAAGGGGTCCCGGAATAATATCTTCATCACGAACCGGCTTCTGGATATAAGTTACTTCCGCACTCGCAATATCTGCGTATGCAACTGATTTGAGCAGTGCGTTGTCTTGTCCATGAACTAAGATATAGCGGATGCGCTGGATTTTTTCTTTGAATGTGTATGTTTCAATGTATTGAATGGCATCATCTTCGATCACCCAGTACGGTAGCGTCTTATCAGAATATTGCGCAAAGACCATAGTTGCTAGAGTTATTGCAAGCGCCAATGAAACAGCTATTACATAACCAAGTCCAGGTAAATTCGTCTCAAACCATAGTCCCGGAATTAAGAAGAATGTGACCAAAAAGCTCAAAACTGCATAGATATTTCCCATTATTTTCCGTATAAGCAGACTGCGATCGGGTTTTATGCCTATAACAAAAGGTCTTTCGATAAACTTATATCCTGTTAGCAGTTCATCTGTCGAAACATTAAAAAGTTGTGATAATTGGATTATATTGTCAATATCAGGATATGTTACTCCTTGCTCCCATTTCGAAATTGATTGTCGCGATAGGCGCAATTTATCAGCTAAATCTTGTTGTGTCATATGTTGCTGCTCGCGCAAGTTTCTTATTTGTTTTTCAATCATACATTATGACCTCCTCTATACCTTGATTATACTGAACTGCTCACTTAAGTAACGCACGCAGTGCGTGCATTATAATTAAAATCCCCAGATTGGCTCAAAATCACAGCTAACATGGGGATTTTCTATTATTTAATTGACTCTACAGCGGTAACCTTTGTAGCTGTAGTGGTAAATTTAATCGTATTTCCTGTTGCCATAAATGCAAGTCGATCATCGAGAATAAGCGGTGCTTGGAAGATACCTTCATGTCCCTCAACCGTAAACAAGTAGAAGGTATTGCCATCTATGAGTACTTGACGAACATCGAGCACCTTGGCTTCGATGGTTTCGACATCTTCAGGCACAAGACCTTCTTGTGATCCCATGACATTGAGATAGGCTTTCTCTGCTAACGCAGATGTATCTCCGACTGCAGATTTCGTATAGTCTTGATAATTCACATACGATAGTCCACGCACAACTCCAGAAGCATCTTTAAGAGACATAACATAGGTTGGGAATCCTCCGACATTTTGAAGTGTCGGTGTTGTCGGAGTATAACCTTTTTCTTGAATTGATCCAACAGCAGTCATTTGTGCTGAAGTTAAGGAAACCCCAGGTAATGCCAACTCCATTGCCTCGCCAGTGCGGCGGTTCATAAAGAGTAATCCTGTTGTGGAACTTGAATCCAACTTAATTGGACGAACTCCCGCAAAAATGTAGATTTCATCATCGATTGAAACATAGTTATAGGATCCTTCTTCACTATCAACCGACATAACACCTTTTTGTTGCATAATGGAGTTAATGTAACCCCCTTTTAATGTGTAATAGTCTTTGGCTTGTGCCATCAACATTGACGTAGGATATACAGAATCAACCCACTCGGGAATTTCATCAAGTTCATATTTCTTGGTTTCTCCTGTAACCGCATCAACAATGATGAGATTATTCATGTCTTTAGCACCCCAAAGACCCACTCGTTTGGTGATACCTTGAACAAGCCAATACGGATGTCCTGCATCATCAATTTCGAAATACCAATCATCCAAGTAACTGAACTTATGGTGCAGTGCGACATGGCGGTGTAAATCGTATTGAAGTGGTGCGTCTGGGTAATATTTCATCGGCTCATCCATCGTCACAATTTTTGCTTGAGCATTAAGATTTCCATCACCCGTTGTGACCATAACATAGTAGGGAACCCCATCGCTGAAGTTCATGTATTTCTTCAATGTATCGGTATATTGAAATGGAGCAACGCGCACCATTTTTCCTTGATAGTTGATTTGTGAGAACTCATCAACATCAATTTCAAATCGTGATGAGAGATCATCAAGCTCCCCTATTTTCTTCTCCGCGGCGAGAATGGCCGAATCTTTATCCACGTAGGACATCTCGACCGTGTGTTCACTACTGTATAAGTCGGCAAAGTTCACTTGCTTCACCGGACCAATGACATTGGCATAACGTTTTGCGTTGATGAGTTTTGAGGACATCAAACCTCCAACAACAAACAGTACAGCAAATGTTGCAGCAATAATCCCAAATGTTCCAAAGAACTTCTTATAGTTATCGCGATCGATAAATAAAATTCCAGCAATAACGAGGATAAAGAAACTGAGATAAAGCATCGAGGCAACATTCATGAAGTTGTAGGTATTTCCCTTCCAAACATCAATAATGACGAAGACAACAACTATGGCTGCTATCTGCCATGCCTTTCTTTTATTAAATTTCATTGTATTTCCTCCAAACTTTGTATCTTCATTTTACCACTTTTTCAAGACCAATTTCATATTTACACTACGAAACAAAAGAAAAGACCACCTGAGTGGTCTTAAAATCTAGATTGCACACGAGTCATCCGTACACATGAGATCATCATCTTGTGTTACTGCCGGTTCAAGTGTTGCGACATAGTTCATTGCTTGTTTGAAAGTTTCGATGGGTTGTGCTCCTGATAGGGATACTTTGTCATCAAAGACAAAATGAGGAACACCTTTAGCGCCAATCATTTGTGCCCATTGTTCATCTTGACGTACTTTCAATGCGTACTCATCCGATGCCAATGCTGCACGAATATCTGCTTCTAAAAGACCCGCTTCGAAACCCAATGCAACCAAAGTTTCATCATCCCCTAAGTCCTTGGCATGTTCAAACAAAGCCGACATCCCAATTTCTGTGAATGCGTTACCCACACCTTTTAATTTAGCAAGTTGTAAAACCTTGTGTGCTTTAAATGTATTGTTATCAATCATTGTATCAAAGTTGTAGTTTAATCCTACGGATGATGCCATATCGACAACACGTTTGTTGTTTGCTTGTGCTTCCGCAACACTGATACCATATTTTGCGGCGATATGCTCGGCAACTGTTTCACCATTGGCGCCTTCATAGTTGGGGTCCAATTCAAAACTCATCATCTCAATTTCAACATCTTTTCCTAAATCTTTAATTGCTGCTTCCAAATGTCTTTTACCAATATAGCAGAATGGACAACGGAAGTCTGACCAAATTTGTACTTTCATATTCGTCACCTCTCCCTTATATCTTAACCCTGCGGTCGTTACCTACCAAACAATATGCCCACCATGATATAATACAAAAAAAATGAAAGAGGTCGTTATGAATCCAACCATTACAACGCAATTGAACCACCGTACTATTCGCTCATTTAAAGATACACCCATCTCTCAAGACATTATCACAACACTTGTAGATGTTGCTCAGCAAACCGCCACAAGCAGTTTCCGACAAGCCTATTCCATCATCAGTATTACCGACAAGAAACTCCAAGAGGCAATTGGTGCCATCAGTGGACAACCCTATGTGGGGACCGCGCCGCATCTTTTTATAGTCGCACTCGATTTGTATCGCAATCATCAAATTGCTAAGGAAAATGGAGTTGATACCGCTGTTGTCATGAGTGCTGATCGCTTTCTTGCCGCCGCAATGGATACCGGTCTGGTTGTGCAAAACATGGTTGTTGCAGCTGAAAGTCTCGATTTAGGAACCGTTATTCTGGGAAGCATCCAAAACGATGCACAACAAATGATCGAGCTTCTTCAACTCCCAAAGCACACCTTTCCCTTACTAGGGCTGGCCATTGGTTACCCCAATGAGCAACCACAACTAAAACCCCGCTTGCCGCAGTCCTTTATCCACTTTGAAAACAGCTACAAGCAGTTTGACAACCTCAATACAGCGTTGCATGACTACAACAATGTCGTAACAACCTATTACGATTTACGCGACAAGAACAACCGCGTTGATACATTCACCAATCAAGTGACAAACAGCATGCTGCAAAAGCATCCAAAACGAATGAAAAACTTGGAAGTCTTACACAATCAAGACCTCATCAAAATCTAATATATTGCACAAGTAAGGTATGATATACTAACACAAAGGAGATATCCAATGAACGCTAGTATACTCTTAATACCTTTCTTTTTTATTCGCTTTTTCCTCTTAAATCAAAGTGGTAAGAATGTGAGTCAGCGGGCTGCACATTTCGCACCACTACACGGCAATGAACGGATTGCTTATTTCATCTACCAACTGACGACACTCGCACTCATTGTTGTACCCTTTCTTCTCACCATTGAGGTGCATGGCGTGGTGTCCGTACTTGGTTGGATTTTGTATGCATTGAGTCTCATCATCTTGTATTTTGCGATTGTCCATTTCGCCAAGCCTGGGGATGGTGGCATCAACACAAACGGAATTTACCAATATTCCCGCAATCCCATGTACGGGGCATATTTTATTTTCTTCCTATCCTGCGCAATTTTAACGCAGTCTTGGGTATATCTTGGCATTTTAGTCCTATTCCAAATTGCCACGCATTGGATCATTCTTGCGGAGGAGCGTTGGTGTCAGGCAACATTTGAAGATGCATACACCGTGTATGCATCGAAAGTACGACGCTATCTCTAGGCAGCATTTTGCACACACCTTGACCCAACATTATGGCAATGGTAAAATAACGTTAGAATAAGGTGATATTATGTTTTTCAAAATAGACAAACGCGTCGCAAGACGTCGCTCTGTACAACTGATATCGATGAAGCGTTGTATAAGAGGTTAGCGAAACACGATTGTTTCTCATACTTCATCAAAGACACGAACAATAAGCACTCATGTGCCGTGTTTTTGATGCACTCAAACTTTTAGTTAGGGTCGTATACGTTTAAACGTTGCGACCTTTTGTATGCAAAAAACACGTTTGTTATTTTAGAAAGCAGGATATACTTATGGCATATTTAGAAATACGAGATTTAAAACACACATTCCAAGAACGCACACTCTACAGTGACGTTAACTTAGAAATTCATAAAGGAGAACATGTTGGGATTGTTGGGCAAAATGGTGCTGGAAAATCGACATTCATGAATTTCCTAACCAATGCAATTCCTCATGACGAAGGGATTATTAAATGGCAGAATAATTTGGACATTGGTCACCTTGATCAATATGCAAAAGTTGACTTGGATCAAACCATTGAACAATACCTTAAACGCGTTTATCAGGATTTATACGAATTGGAAGCACGCATGAACCAATTGTATGTTGATGCCGCAACCGATCACAATCTTTTAACACAAGCAGCAAACATTCAAGAAAAACTCCTCGACAGCAATTTTTATGATATTGATACTGAAATCAATAAAGTAGTTCAAGGACTGGGTATCGCAGCAATTGGTGTCGATCGTCAGTTGAGCACACTCAGTGGTGGGCAACGCGCAAAAGTTATTTTAGGAAAACTTCTTTTAAGTGAGCCTGATGTACTCCTCCTTGATGAACCTACAAACTTCTTAGATTTTGAGCATGTTTTGTGGTTGGGGGATTATCTCAAAGGATTTCCTGGAACATTCCTGGTCATCTCACACGATACCGATTTTCTTTCCACAATTACTACAACCATTTTAGACATTGAATTTGGATCGATGAAGAAATTCCATGGTAATTACGCCAGCTTCATCAAACAGAAAGCACACCTTCGTAAAGAATATGTCAGCAATTATACGAAACAGCAAGCACACATTGAGAAAACTGAAGCCTACATTCGTAAGAATAAAGCTGGTGGTAATGCTAAGATGGCACGTGGGCGTCAAAAACAACTCGACCGCCTTGAGCGCATCGGCGATCCACAGATTAATGAAGTTGCGCGATTCCGTTTCAAAGAAACAAACATGAATTCACACCGACTCTTGCGGGTGACTGACCTTGAGATTGGTTATGATAAACCACTCCTTTCGCCACTCAACTTTGAGTTAATGGGTGGCGAGAAGATCGTCATTACAGGATTCAATGGTATTGGAAAGTCCACGCTCATCAAAACACTGATTAATGAGATTGAAAAACTATCAGGTAATTATGAATTTACAGATAGTGTGAAGTTTGGCTACTTTGAGCAAGATACACAATGGGCCAAAAATAAGGATACACCCTTACAACACCTTCATTACTATTTCCAAGACCACACCGAAAAGTCTTTGCGTCAGCTTCTTGCAACATGTGGCGTTAAATCCGAACACGTTGCGCGTTCAATTAATACGTTGAGTGGTGGTGAGCAAGCAAAGGTTAAACTCGCACACTTGATTCTGACTAACTCGAACCTTTTGATTATGGATGAGCCAACCAACCATCTTGACGTTGAAACAAAAGAAGTCCTACAAACCGCGTTGCAATTGTTCAACGGGTCGGTTATTCTCGTCTCACATGAAAAGGAATTTTATGATGGATGGGTTGATCGCATCATCAAAATCTAACAAAAACACGATACATTCGCAAAAGCATGTATCGTGTTTTTCTATTTATTTATGGATGTGCGAATCATTTTGTAGATTGATGGGTACCCTTCTGCATACGATTGTGCTTTTACCATTACGGTCTCAACATTAAAACTTTGCAAGGTCGTTTCCTTTGCATCACTGCCATTGACTTCATAATACGTAATGGTATTGGTAACCAATTGTGGTTTCATATTCATTAAACGGGTGCGAAGACTTAAGATCCACCAAACATCGAGTTCCGAATAATCAAGACCGTAGCCCACAAGATGTACATCAGTCGTAAAGAACAGTTCAAACCATCGTTCAAAACGAAATTTTTTGAATATTTTAGACACATCTGTTATATCTTCAATACGCTCTAGCGCTTGGGTCATCTTACTCAAGTTACCGACATAATGGTCATATCCAAGACAAATAGACTTGGGTCTCAGTGCTTCACCATGGATATGAAAAATGCGTTTCTTATTCACTTCAATGTAACGTTCGGCACTGTAACGTGTTTCATCACGGCTGTTTGGATAGCGATTAATGGCCGATGTGTCGACAGTAAATGCATCATCCAACGTTGCTTCAAGAATATAGTCATAGTTTGGTGTGATGATATTTGAAATGGATAAATGTGTAAATTTGCGTCGTAAATCTTCGCTACCAATTTTTGGAATCTTCTGGAAAATCTCAGCAAGGGTCTCGTTGATTGCATCATAGGAAACACTTGCACTTCCACTTTGATACAATGCATTGGTAATATACTCAAAAAGTAGTGTTGGTGGCAGGTTGGGATCTATTGAATCATTTGCTGCCTGCGCATCAATTTTAACAAGTACATCATTCCATGATGGACCTTCATATACACGGTTTAATCCATTACCAATGAAAAGCGTTTGTCGGTTCATAGTCACACACCTCACTTCTGTATTAATCATAACAAAAGAACGTTCCATTAGGAACGTTCTTTTTGCAATGCGATGTTTAAGTTTAATACATTTACATTATTATCGCGATCTTTATTTTCATCAATGAGGCGTGTCACTGTAGTGGGTTCCAAGCCATTTTCAAGCGCAACACGATCCAATTGCATGAGTGCACCTTGATAACTGATATGTGGATCCAACCCTGAAGCGGACTCTGTAACCATATCAAGCGGAATATCCGCACGCGTGATGCCAGGGTTCTCATTTAAAAGAACTTGAATGGTTGCTTCGACACGTGCCTTCAATGCAGGATCACTGGGACCCATGTTGTTGGATCCTGATGCTTGATTGGTCCCATTCATGTTGTAGTTAATCGCAGAAGGACGACCATGAAAGTACTCCGGACCTTCGAATGCTTGTCCCAAAAGTGAAGAACCAACGTATTGACCGGCTACTGTAACCATGCTTCCATTTGCTTGACTGGGAAACACTACCTGAGCAATACCAGTGAGGAGCAATGGAAATGCAAGTCCACAAATAAGAATGGTTGCTAGTGATGCAACGATATTTTTTCGTAAATTTTTCATAAGACCTCCTAGATACCCAAGGCAAGAAGCACAGGCGTAATTATCATATCAATCAGTTTAATTGCGATAAATGGGGTAATAATGCCACCCAATCCGTACACGAGCATATTTCGTGCCAGCAACTTATCCGATGCGTCCGGGCGATATTTAACACCCTTCATTGCAAGAGGAATCAATGCTGGAATAATCAATGCATTAAAAATGAGTGCACTTAAGATTGCTGAATTTGCCGAACTCAAGTTCATAATATTCAAAACACTTAAAGCTGGAACAGCTGCAACAAAGAGTGCCGGTAGGACTGCGAAGTATTTGGCAATATCATTGGCAATACTAAATGTTGTAAGGGCACCACGAGTCATTAATAATTGCTTACCAATTTCAACAATATCCAATATTTTTGTTGGATCAGAGTCGAGGTCAACCATGTTGGCCGCTTCCTTTGCAGCAATGGTTCCACTGTTCATGGCAATCCCAACATCTGCTTGAGCAAGTGCAGGTGCGTCGTTGGTTCCATCCCCTGTCATCGCAACAATTTTTCCGTTTGCTTGCTCTTTCTTAATTTCATCAATCTTATCTTCTGGCTTACACTCCGCTAAGAATCCATCAACACCAGCTTCTTGCGCAATGGTTGCGGCAGTAAGTGGATTATCTCCTGTACACATAATGGTTTTAATCCCCATTGCACGCAAGCGAGCAAAGCGTTCGACAAGACCTTCTTTAATGGTATCTTTAAGATAAATAACGCCCAGAATTGTTTGATTGCGAACAACCACAAGTGGTGTTCCACCCAATTTGGAAATCGATGCGACTTTTTCATCTAAATCTTGAGGTATTTTACTTCCAAGATTTAAGGTATATGTCTTGATGGCATCCGCTGCACCTTTTTGGACTTTAACGGCTTCACGTTCATAACCACTCATTCGAGTTTGGGCCGTGAATTCATTAAAGACAGCCGATTCCAATAAATCGGTTTCAACACGAATGTTCATACGATCTGCTAAAGCTACAATTGATTTTCCTTCAGGGGTGTTGTCATCCATTGACGAAAGAGCAGCGTTGAACACTAACTCCTCCAATGCAATGCCTTGAACTGGAATAAACTCAGCAGCAAGACGGTTTCCATAAGTAATTGTCCCTGTCTTATCAAGAATCATAACATCCACATCACCACAAGATTCAACTGCCTTACCTGACATTGCAATCACGTTAAAGCGGGTGACACGGTCCATCCCTGCAATTCCGATTGCAGAGAGCAATCCCCCAATTGTTGTTGGGATCAAGCAGACTGTCAACGCAATCAAAGTTGAAGTGGGAATCGTAATGCCAAGGTAGCGCGCCATCGGTTGCAATGCAACAATAACAATTAAGAAAATAATAGTCAGTGATACAAGCAAGGTACTCAATGCGATCTCATTGGGTGTTTTCTTACGCGATGCACCCTCAACCATGCTAATCATCTTATCGAGAAATGATTCACCAGGTTGTGATGATATTTCAATTTTTAGATAATCACTTGCAACAGTTGTCCCGCCCGTGACAGAACAGAAATCGCCACCTGGTTCTTTAACAACAGGTGCGGACTCTCCAGTAATTGCGGATTCATCCACAGATGCAACCCCTTCAATGACCTCACCATCATTCGGAATGGTTTCTCCTGCCTTTACAATAACGACATCACCACGTGTGAGCAGTGTTGCGGAAACAGTCTCAATGTCTCCATTTGCGAGCACGCGATTTGCCATCATATCTTTTTGTGTTTGTTTCAATGAACTGGCTTGTGCTTTTCCACGACCTTCAGCAATGGATTCCGCGAAGTTTGCAAACAAGAGTGTGATCAAGAGAATGAATGCAACAATTCCATTGATCAAACGTAAGTTATCTCCCGTATCGCCAAACATATGTGGAAATATCGTAAGGAGTACACTCATGAAAAAGCCAATCTCGACAACGAACATCACGGGATTTTTTATCATGGTGCGGACATCAAGTTTTTTGACACTTCCAATCAGTGCTGTTTTAATAATATCTTTATTCACGATATCCCTCCTATAATCCAAGCATTAATGCTTCGGAAATCGGTCCCAAAATCAAAGCTGGGAAAAATGTAAGTGCAGAAATCAATACAATAATAACAACGAGAGCAATCGTAAATATGCCCGTATTCGTGCGTAATGTACCAGACGATTGGGCCATGCTTTGCTTGCGCAATAAGAGCCCTGCAACATTAAGTTGAAGATACATCGTTGCATAACGTGCAATCATCATGACGACTCCAGTGCTTAAGTTCCAAAAGGTTGTATTATCAACAAGCCCTTCAAATCCAGACCCATTGTTTGCGGCGGATGACGTAAACTCATACAAGACTTGCGTAAAGCTATGGTGTGTTCCGGATAGATTACCCACAACCATCAATGCAATGGCACTGAAACCAAGAATGAGCAATGGATGGATGATAATGACCATTGCAACACGCTTCATTTCATTGCTTTCAATTTTCTTACCAAGATATTCAGGCGTACGACCAATCATTAATCCACAAATGAATACAGTTAAGAGGACATACATGATTAAGTTCATAAATCCAACACCCGATCCTCCAAACACGACATTAAGCATCATGAGAAAGAGCGGTACAAAGCCACCCATGGGTGTCAGGGAATCGTGCATTGCATTCACCGACCCGGTCGTAAATGCAGATGATACGGTTGAGAATAATGATGATTGAATCACACCAAAACGAAGTTCTTTTCCCTCAAGATTACCAATATTCTCCAAGCCGAGTTGACTGAAGATTGGATTTCCTTTTGTTTCGGAAAGTATAATGATTGCTAAGCAGATAAAGAAGAACAATGCTGAAACAACCAACAATGGTGTACTCTCGCTTGTGTGCTTGCGATCTTTCTTTCGATCATAAGCCTTCATTCCAAAGGCAACAAGCAACCCGCCTGGGACAAGTGTCATTGCAATCATATTGATAATATTCGTAATGATTGTTGGATTCTCAAATGGCATGGCTGAGCTTGCGCCAAAGTATCCACCACCATTGGTTCCAAGGTGTTTAATTGCTTCAAGTGCTGCGACAGGTCCGACATTAAGTGTCTGTGTTTGACCGGTAATGGTTGTCACATGTATTTGTGAAGCGATGGTTTGGGGAACACCTTGCCATACCAAGAGCAATCCAATAAAAATTGATAATGGTAATAAAAATCGCGTAAGGATTCGAATTAGATCAGCATAGAAATTTCCCATTTCCGAACCTGTTAGAGCACGAATAAATGCAAAACCAACTGCAATTCCCGAAGCACTGGAAACAAACATCATTGTAATGATAACAAGCATTTGTGTCATCAATGTAAGTCCAGTTTCTCCTGCATAATGTTGTAAGTTTGTATTGGTAATAAAACTTACAATTGTGTTGAGGGCCTGACCTGGATTCATCAAGTTATGCGATAAAATCATAATCAAGATGAAGCCTATCAATCCAAGCATCATGTTCATACCAAATAGGGCAAAGAAATATTGCTTCCACCCCATATTGGCACCACGACTGCCCATCATTTTCATCATAAACTTTTCAAATGGTCTTAGAACACGATCACCAATTAAAGGGCGATTGTTCATAATCAAATAAAGATAACGACCTGCCCCATACATTGCACATGCAGCTAAGACACAAAAAATAATTGAATATCCCATACCTTCTCCTTAAAATTGTTCTGGATAAATAAGTGCGTAAATCAAATACGCAAACAATGCACCAATGATTGCCACAAGTAATAGAATCATTAAAACATCTCCCATCTCTATGTGTTGTGATTATAGCACTGAAGGTATTAAGACGGTATTAAGATTACGGCAATAAAAAACCTCCTTAAGGGAGGCGAGTTTCTTCAACTTTAATCATGCGGTATCCAACCCCGACATGGGTTTGAATATACTGGTTATCCGCATCGTATTTCTCAATTTTTTTACGAAGTGTTGTCATAAAAACGCGTAATGCAGGAATGTTATCAGAGTACAGACCCCATACTTCTTTGAGAATCGTGTTGTAGGTCAATACTTTCCCCACATTTTGTGATAACAAAACTAACAGTTTGTATTCAATTGGTGTGACATGCAGTTCGTGTGCATGCACAAGTACTGTTCCTGCCTCAGTATTGATGGTCAATTCACCATTCTTAAAAACGGTCTCTTGATCACCAAGACTGCGGATTCGTCGCTCGGCCACGCGAATTCGTGCTAACAGTTCATCAGTATTAAAGGGCTTTGTAAGATAATCATCCGCGCCAGCATCCAATGCAGCAATTTTATCATCCATCTCGGCACGCGCACTCACGACGATTATCGGTGTCGATGCATTTTGTCGCACGGCACCTACAATTTCTACCCCATCCATATCCGGTAATCCCAGATCAAGAATGATTATTTCGGGATTGTTTGCAGAGATGAGCTGCAATGCTTCACGCCCACTGCTTGCAACTGAATACTTATACCCTGAGGCATCCAGTGTTGCAGCAATTAAGTTTTGAATGCGTTTATCATCTTCAACGACGAGTAAGTTTGCTTTCATCAACCATCATCCTTTCAAGTTCAATACTAAAACAAGCACCATGAGGTAGTACATCCGATACACTAATTGTTCCGCCATGAGCATTTACAATCTCTCGAACCAAGTAAAGACCCAGTCCCATACCCCGTTGGCGGTCTTGGTTTTCAGTGTAGAACATATCAAAGAGATGTTCTTTGTCTTGAATCCCCAAACCTGTATCACTGAAGTGAATGCGTACACGATTCCCAATCGATTCTGTAGTAATTGCAATTACTGCATCTTTTGGAGTATATTTAAGGGCATTATCGAGAATATTCATAAAGACCTGAACCATAAGTTTGGAATCAACATCGACCATCTCAATGTCATCGCTAGCGGTGTATTGAATCATGCGACCGTGTGTTTTAGCACTGACTCGTTGGATGCTTTCGCGAATCAAATCTTCAAGCACTTCACCCTCAGGATGAATAATTGCATTCTTATTATCAATGCGTGTCATTGCCAGCAGGTTTTCGACAAGGTCAATCAACCAAAGCGAATCTTCTTGAATATCTTTGTAGATACTGAGGCGTTGGTGAGGCTCCATTGTTTCGTGGTCAATTAAGAATTTTGCATTTCCTGAAATACTTGTGAGCGGCGTCCTTAAATCATGGGAAATTGTTCGTAGAATATTGGAACGCAGTTTCTCTTGTTCAAGAACCAACGTTGATTGTCGTTGGCTCTCATCCAACTCTGTTTTCTCTAAAGCGAGCCCACCTTCATTTATTAAAGATACGAGCAGGTTTTTCTCAAAAGGATCCAAGACACTATCACCCAATTCGATTGCAAGAACAGCAACAACTTTTTGGACTGAGCGAATGGCAAGGTATGTGCATTTTCCATTTGAAAGTGTGTTTGTCTGCGCTCCTGCCCGTTTGTTGTTGGCATACACCCACTGTGCAATAGCTTGTTCTTGCTGATTTAACAGTTCATCGTGGATGTAGTCCGGGCTGGCGTCGGCAAAGACCATTGGCACAAGCTGTCCCTCTTCCTTAGAATAAACAATAACATTGCGATTCACAAGTTTGCTAACTTGCTGTCCTAATTCCGATATAATTGCTTCTTTTGTCGTTGCTTGTTGGAATTTTAAACTGGTTTCTAAAAGGACTTCAGTACGGTATGTCTTTTTCACAGAATTAATGTCTTTCATTTTTATTTTCGTCGTAAGCGTACTTGTAATCAAAGCGGCAATAAACATAAATAAAAACGTAAAAGGGTAACCCGAGTCATAAGCAGCCAAAGTAAACTGCGGTTCGGTAAAGAAAAAATTAAAAACGATAACCGATACAATCGATGCAATCCCCGACCAAATGCGACCGCGCGTAAGCAAAGATATAAACAGTACGCCCAAGAGATAGACAATAATAATGTTGGCTTCACTGAACCCCATATCGGCAAAGAGATATCCCAGTGCAGTTGCAACCATAATCACAGCTCCAGCGATCAATCCATCCTTCCAACGAAATTCTTCTTTTGAAAGAATCCGTTTACGTTTATCATAATATCCACTTGCTGTGTCCGGAATGACATAGACATCAATTTGTGGTGCGTAGGTACTTAATTGATCAATAATTGAGGTGCGATTGAATACATGACGTTGACGAATGGAGCGACCAATTACGATTTTTGTAACATGGCTCACTTTAGCGTATTCGGATATTTGTCCCGCAACATCATCACCAAAAAGGGTTGTGATTTGTGCGCCCAGTTCCTCAGCCAGGCGAATGTTTCGACGCAAAACCTCATGGTCTACACGATCATCGTCATCTTCGAGTTCGACATAAACTGCCGTAAACTGAGCGTGAAACGCATCACTCAAACGCGCAGCTGTTCGAATCACCTTCTCATTGGATGGTGATGCGGATAAACACACTAAGATATGTTCTTTGGCACTGTAACTTGCAGTTTTATAGTGTGCACTGTTGATTTGATCGGCAGTCTTCCGCAGGGCAATTTCACGCAAAGCAACCAGTTTATCTTCAGTGAAGAAATTTTCCAATGCTCGTTTGGCTTGTGTTTCTTTGTAAATTTTCCCACGATGAAGGCGCGTCATCAATTCGTGAGGTGCAATATCAATTAACTCAACGGTATCCGCTTGTTCAAATACATGGTCAGGAACACGTTCATTAACTACAATCCCTGTGATTGTTTCAACAACATCGTTCAGACTTTCAATGTGCTGTATGTTTACGGTCGTGTATACATCGATACCATTTCGGAGTAACTCTTCAATATCTTGATATCTTTTTTTATGTCGCGATCCTGGGGCATTGGTATGGGCAAGCTCATCAACGATAACAACCTCTGGATTGCGTTCAAGCGCAGCTTCAAGATCAAACTCGTACAACTTAACCCCTTTGTAGTCAACAGTCTGCGGTGTGAGCACTTCAAGATTTTGAATTCGTGCCGTCGTTTCTGGTCGCTGATGCGGTTCGATATAGCCACCCACAACATCGACACCACTTCGCAGTAATTCATTAGCCTCATCCAGCATTGCAAAAGTCTTCCCAACACCTGCTGCATAGCCCAAGAATATTTTAAGTTTTCCTGATTGTCTGTCCATACGCCACCTACACTTCTCTCTTCATTATAGCACCGCCCCTATTAAGATTGTATAAAGAAAGACACTCTTACGGAGTGCCTTATGAACTCATTATCCCCTTACCGCCCTCATATCTTGATGACATAGCGTAATTAAGCGTACTTTGTAATCTGTAACTTAAAAAATGTTTGGCTTAAAGTATAGTATATGAACCGCCGATTCTCCAAGTGAGTTGATGCGATTCAGGTTCGCATCTACCTTTTATGTCCATCAAAATACTACCGTCTGGATTATATTTCCGTACTCCAGTTGAGTTCTTGAATTGCAACGTCCAACATGCGAATATCCTTAGCAAAGCCGTCGATTTTTTTTTGAAGCTTTGGAATATCAATAAGAACGACTGTTTTAATTTCTGTTCGTGTGAGTCGATAATCTTGATCTGTCGCATTATTGACAATTCCAACGAGTGCATCCCGTTTCGCCACAAGATTATCACGAGCCACAATTGCATCAATGATTGATCGGCCATCCTTGAGTTTGGTCACGCTATTGGCATTGTTGATGCGCGCAATAAGCGCCGCCTGCTCATCGCTTAATTGAAGCAGACTTGCAATCAAATCATTGGGATCCTCCAGTGGTTTTGAGTCTTCTTGTATCTTAGAATTCTTCAAAATTCTCTGTTGCAGTTCGAATATTTTAGTTCGATTCTCTGCACGTAGTAATAAACATTCAGCAAGTTTCATGCTATTCCCCTCCTTGATTACTCTTATCATACGCTAATCCAATCCCTTCGTCATTTCTAAAACACTCAAATTCATCACCCAACTGTGGTAAAATAGAACCATTATACAGAGGAGTATCGTATGAAAGACTTTATTATTGACATCGTTTTACCAATCGCTGCTGTCATCAGTTTAATCTGGTTGCAGATTGTATTTTCAAACCATAAAAATTCCAAGATGGGATATCTATTACCAGGGGTATTCTTGGGTATGTCACTGCTTTGGTTTTTACTTGTCATCACAATGGCCCTCCCTACGCTCAATGCAGATCCAAACAATACCGTAACTGTTGTTGATTTTCTTAAGATACTCGCAGTTATAAATATTCCAACTGTTGTATTCTTTAGTATCGACTTTGTTGTGAAAAGAATAAATCGCAGGAAACGCTTATGATTTATGCAATCTTTGGGATCATTGTCATGACCGCTGCGATTATTTTGCAGGTACGCCTCGCCAAGGAATCCAATCCACGGTACAGCTTAATGCTACCAGGACTCTTTGCCCTCTCATCCATTATGGCGACACTGTTCACACTCATTACCGTTTTGGGTAACAGTCTTGAGTACGTCATTGTCTTCACTTTGGGTGCATTTTTCATAACAATCGTCCCTTCGCTCATCATGTTTATAACCCGCTACATTGTACGAAAAAAACATCCTCACTAAAGGATGTTTTTTCGATTCCAAGTGCAATCATTAATCATTACGATTGGCTCTCGTGAAATCGATGCAGCAAATGTAGTGATGGCCGTAAACACTTTGTCTAAAAATGTAAACGTCGTAAACTCTTCAAGATTAAACTCGGGTGCTGTCGTAAATCGAACAATCAGTGTTGTTTCATCAGCCACAATTGAAACTGCAGTGATGTGTTGAATTTGACGAATCCCATATGTTTCATAACCTTCTGGCGCTAAGCGCGATTGAACAAGATCAAGTTTATCACAAAGGATGAGAACGCGAGTCATGAGTGAGGGGCTATCATAACTCGAACCATGGTCACGAATTGCTTCCAGAACAGCATCGTGGTTTGTGAGCCGTATCGCATGGGATTCAAAATATTCAAGTGCCATTTCATAACCGCGTTGAGCGTGACCGGGTTTCCCATGGACACAGCCAATATCATGTAGCAATCCTGCAATCAGTGCATCTTTACGATAGGTTTCGTCAACATTGAGTTGCTGCATTAAATCATCCATGAGAGCGATGACGCGTTCGGCATGTTCAATATCATGACATGCTGTACCGCTTTGTCGCTCATCTTCATAAATTGTTTGGTAGTATCCTTGAATACGCTTGTCATTACGAATGAATGAATCCATGCATTGTCCTCTTTCTATTCTTTGTCTTTAAACTGATTGCTCTTCGAATCCCAATAAGAGACACTCGCTCCCAACAAACTTACCACCCCAATCGCTGCTCCCACTTTGCTTGCGAGAAGCACACTACCAGCTAAAATGCTGACACCTGCAACACCTGTAATCATGGCACCAATTTTTTGACTTTTGCGCGATGGACTTTTAATTGTTGGTACCTTCACAGGATTGTTGGGTATGATCTTATCATTGACTGTATTAACTTTTTCATTAATTTTGTTGACCTTTTTGGTCATTTTTTCTGCGAAATTCATTATTTTCTCCTTTTAATTAAAGAACTCGTAGTGTTTTTGTCGCGCTACAAATAAGTACGATACGATAACACCAATAACAGCAAAGATATATGGAATGATTGGGAAGTCATAAAGTGCAACCGAACCAATATTCCCTTGTGTAAATACTGCGAGCAAGAATGCTGTTACCACTGTTGTAATGACTGATTTACGCCAAATTCCTACTGCCATGGCAATTTGTCCCATAAACGTTACAGCGATGGCACTTGTGAAAATTTCCAAGACATTGATGAGTGTGAAGTGTGCACTCGGTACGGTGATTGCTAAGAAACCATAGATAACCCCTTTTGTAAGAATCATCGAAACACACGTTACAATTGCTGCGACACCAATTTTGGCATACATAATCTTAACGCGGGAAACAGGATAGGTATACATTAACTCCATACGACTTGAAGCAAAATCATTCACGACAAAGCGTCCATAGTTAACACCTGCATAAATTATGAATGCCAAGGCAATAATGGCATCGCTAATCGTTTTGATTCCTACAAAGGATTGAAATTGTAAGGTATCTTGTATCATACTCTCACTCAAACCCGGTGATGGAAGGACACTGAGTAAATCATCTGTATTATAAATTAAGATAACCATTCCCAGACATAAGCCGGTAACAAGCAGCCAATTTAAAGCAAGTTTAATCATTGGATTGGATTTCTTTTTCTTTAGTTCTAATGTCATCAGTTTAAGCATCTTCGGATCCTCGTTTCGTTTGGCTCATAAAATAATCTTCAAGTGTTTTCTTTTCTTTCTCAAATCCATCGACACTAAAATCGCCTTGTGCAAGTTTTGCAAAGAGTTCCTGATACGATAGCGACATTTCATAAATACGAATGTGACGTTCACCGACAATTGCACAATTATTGATGTTAAGGGTTGTTGTAAGATAAACAAGTGCTTTTTGGACATCGGGTGTCTCAAGGACAAAGTACTCAAGATTGCGAGCATGAATCTCATTCATTGTTAATTGTTCAATTAATGTACCGTTCTTCATGATTGCAACGGCATCAATAATTTGCTCCAATTCAGCCAGAATGTGACTGGATACAAGAATACTCATACCTTCTTCGTGAGCCAAGCGTTTGAGAACCAAACGAATTTCTCGCATTCCTGCCGGATCCAATCCATTAATTGGCTCATCAAGAATCAGTAACTTCGGTTCACATAATATTGCCCGGGCAATTGCAATTCGTTGCTTCATCCCCAAGGAGCAGCGATTTACTGGAAGGTTTTTATGAGTCGCCATTCCAACGCGACCCAAAACATCCATAATACGACTGGTGTTGTTGTAACCATAGTATTGCGCATGAATCTCCATATTTTGTAGAACCGTCAGATCTTCCATAAAACGTGGTGTTTCTATGATACTGCCGATATTCTGTAAATACTTGTAACTCGTAGGTGTTACGGATTCTCCTAATATATCCAAGTCACCGTGTGTGGGTTTGACTAAATTCATAATCATTTTCATAAGTGTGGTTTTCCCAGCCCCATTGGGTCCAACAAGGCCAAATATTTCCCCAGGTTTAATCGTAATCGATACATTGTCAACGATTGTAACACCCTTATGAATTTTGGTGAGTTCGTGTGTTTGTAAGCATGTTTTCATTTGTGTTCCTCTTTTCGTGTTGCTTATTACAGTGATACTATACCAAGTGTTTCTAACTTAGTTCTTAAGCAATTCTTACGAAATTCTTACGATTGATTTAGGGTAATTTTAAATTCAGTATAGTGGTACGGTACACTCTCCAAACTAATGGTTCCATTCATCGATTCAACAAGACGTTTGGTAATTGTTAATCCCAGCCCACTTCCTGAGTAGTCCTTACTTCGTGAGTCCTCGAGTGTAAACAAGCGTTCGAAAACATGCGATTGGTTCAGTGCTTCAATGCCTTTTCCACGGTCCCAGATCATCATTTCAACACGGTGGGCAACGTGTTTGATGCGCAGTCCGATGACTTTTCCATCACTACCATACTGAATCGCATTGGTAATGAGATTATCCAAAACGCGTTCCAACGCTTGCTGATTTGCATTAACAAGCACTGGGTGATCGGGGACATCAATATCAAGTGTCAGTTGTTTTTGGTCAATGGCATCATAATGAGTCAGGATAACTTTGCGACTCAACTCGCTTAAGTCAAGCGGTTCTAATAGCATGGGCGTATCATTGGATTCGAGTTTGTTTAAATCAAAAAAGTCATGAATCATATGGATGACATCATTCACTTTCTCTTCAATTTTATGGAGATATTGTTGGTTTGTTTCACGATCACGATGCTCCAAATCAACCAGTTCCAACATACCCTTTACAACTGTCAGCGGTGTCTTTAGGTCGTGAGAAATATTTGATAGCATTTTTCGATAACTATCCTGTGTGTCGTAGTATGCCGCAAGTTGACGTTTTTGCATGCTGAAATTATGGTTGAGTTGATTACAAAGTTCCATAACAGTTTTATTGATGGAATCGGTAAGGATGGGTTGAAATGTTTCGTGATCCGTAACTTTCATAATTTGCTCAGTAATGGCGCGTATCTCTTTATCGCGAATCATACATTACCCTCTTTCGTTTTCATACGGTACCCAATCCCCCATAGGGTTTGAATGTATTCGGGGTTTTTAGGATCACTTTCGATCTTTTCTCTTAGCCGACTCATATGAACATTGACAATGTTTTCATCTCCATAATAATCTTCTTCCCAAACCGCCTTATAGACATCTTCTTTTGTAAAGACACGGGTTTGATTGTTTAAGAATAGTTTTAGGATTTCAAATTCGGTATTGGTAAGTTTGATACACTCTTGGTTAATCGTTACAGTGTGTGTCTCTAAGTCCATACGTAAACATCCATATGATAGTTTCGAGGATAGACCGACTTCACTATATAATGTCGAACGACGAATACTTGATTTGATGCGAGCGGTGAGTTCGCCAAATGAAAATGGTTTGGTAACATAGTCATCGGCTCCCAAATCGAGCGCAACTGTGATGTCAAACTCGGTATCTTTTGCCGATATGATAATCACTGGAATACGACTTATTTTACGAATGTGTCCGAGAACTTCAATACCGTTTTTCTTAGGCAACATTAAATCCAGCAAGACACAGGAAAAACCACCCTGCTCAAATACATCAATTCCTTGCACCCCATCATACGCTGCGGTTACATCCATATCTGCTTCTCGCAAATGGATACTTAGCGTCTGGCTGATATCCTTGTCATCTTCAATTAGCAATACACGACCGATCATAATTTACCCCCAAGTTGCCTTAGCAACATGCCCATTGTGTGTTTATTATACCAAGACATTGAATCACGAACAAACGCGCACAATAAAAGCCCTCTTTCAAGGGCTTATACATCTTTTGAATAACGCCAATAATAGATTGAGGCTATTGTTTTGTACGGTGCGTAATCTTCCATAATTGCGTCAAAGGATTCTCGAGTAATGGATTCGACCTGGTGAAGGGTCGCAACACCACGACGCAATGCAATGTCATCATATGAACTTAAGTTTTTCCGATGGTAACCATGCATCATAATGATACGCGCTGACCAATCGCCAATTCCTGGAAGCTTAACCAAGGCCCTCACGAGTGCATCATCATGCAAAGCATCTAATGCATAGAGATCAAGAACACCACTGACAACATCATTGGCAATGCGATGAATTGCTTTTGCTTTATTCAACGTAAGCCCTACTGATTTTACGGTCTCAATATCATCGTGAACCACATCCAAGGGATTGGGATATTTGGCATCGAAACGAGCTTGAATACTCGCAGCCGCCTTAACAGAGACTAACTGTCCAATAATTGTATAAACGATGGCATCGAACGGATGAAGCATAACCGCGCGTTCTACCCTTCCATAGCGCACTACCAAGTCATTGAATTTAGGATTTCCTTGAATTGTTGTTGCAAGCTCGGCATCCGTGTAAGGAAAGACAGGATGTAGAAATGATTCCAATGGATCAAAATCGTGCTTTTTGCGTTTTCCATACTCAACAATGAGCGCATGAAACTCTTGATAAACATATGTATCTTCTGGGATATGTTGCATCATAAATTTTTGATAGGCATCGTAGGTTTTGTACTGGGGATACCCTAGGTGTTTTAGCATTCGCTTAAGATAGGTATCCACAACAAAAATTGGTTGGTCAAAGGTGTAGAGTAAGATTGAATCTGCTGTTTCCGGGCCAATGCCTTTAATGTTCAAAAGATCATCGCGCAGACCATCAAGAGGCATCGCTTCAAGATTAAAGTTGTGCGTCTCAAGATATGCCAGAAGCGCTTTAATTGTTTGTGACTTCGCCTTAAAGAATCCTGCCGGTCGAATATATTCTTGCAAATCCTCAATCGGCATGGCATGGAGTGTTTGGTATTCCATGTATGGCATTAATTGCTCGATGGCTTTCTCAACATTGGTCCACGCAGTATTTTGAACAAGAATTGCACCAATCATCATCTCTAATTGAGTTTCGGCAGGCCACCACGCTTGGGGTCCATACGCATCATAAAGTTTTTGATAGATATCCACCAATGTCATCATCTTTACCAACCTCAACTTCTATAAACTCTATTATACCAAATTCTTCTCAATGAACGGACACTCACACAAAAAATTACCACTCAAATGATTGAATGGTAATGTTTAACGTAACTATTTAAATATACTTCTTATCCACGGAGCTGTTAGTAATCCACCTATGAAACACAGCACCGCAACAATAATTAATTTTTTGATGATTTCTTTTCCATAGTTTTAACTCCGTTTCTACAAGCGTGCATCCATCCATAAAATCATATCATCGAGAATTTCATCTTTTTCATTCTCATTTAATATTTCATGATACAAACCCGGATATACTTTGCGCTCTTTATCTTGTGAAGCAATGTTATCATAAAAATACTCACTCACTTCAACTGGCACAATGGTATCATCCCCACCGTGAGCAATGAAACACGGCAACATGTATTGATGAATGTGTGCTCGTACAAATGCAGGTCCTTCAATCAGGAATTCTTTTAGGAATCCTGCGGTCGCTTTGCGTAATACGTCCTCGTCTGCTTTATAATGAGCAACGACTTCAGGAACTGAACAGACATCATCCTCAACGGGATTACTGATTTTCAACGATGGCATCAATACCCCGACAGTCTTAAGAAGGAAACCATTCAATCCTTTTGACTTTGGAAGCGATGTAATGGCCGGACCCGACAGCACTTGTCCCCTGAGCATATCAGGATGAGCGATACCATACATTGCGGTAACCAGCCCTCCCATACTGTGCCCTAGCATATACATGGGAACTTCGGGCGTATCATTGCGTGCAAACGTCACAAAGGCATGACAGTCACTGATAAACGACTCGTATGAGTCAATATGTCCTTTGGGTCCTAACGAGCGACCATGACCCCTTAAATCGTATCGATACACATTATAACCTGCACTGTTGAGACGTTTGGTTACATGATCATAACGGCCAACATGTTCCGCAAATCCATGATTAATCACAACAATGCCTTTGGCATTGCTCACTTTATTAACAACATAACGCAAACTTACATCTTCACTAATTTTAAGGTACATACAATGCCCTCCTTACTGTAATAATAACAGGGATTGTTTGATGATGGGGTTGCTGGTGCCCATAAAGTAGCCGTGCTCATCAGCAAAGAAAATGCCATCCTCAACATCCCCAAAGTTCCAGGTTCCCTCAACCTCTTTAAGAATGATTACTGCTGCGGCAACATCCCATGGCTTTAATCGCCGTGAAATGTAAGCCTGTTGGCGCCCTGCAGCAACACCCACAATTTCTAAAGCAGCCGATCCAAGATAACGTTGAACCATAATATGCTCATCCAAATCTTCTTTGAATGTTTTAAAGGTGCGATTATCTGCATTAATAATTGCGTCTTTAAGTGCAATTGTCTTATCAAGGGGTTGTAAACGCTTGTTATTTACCCAAGCACCCGACCCACTAACACCGCAATACATCTCATCAGCCATCACATCATAAACGATACCAAAAACGGGTAATCCTTTTTCATAGTAGCCTACTGAGATTGCAAAGTTGCGACCTTGGAAGATGAAATTTGTTGTCCCATCAATGGGATCAATAATCCATACATCATCCAATCCTTCTGTTGCGATTGTCTTTTCCTCAGTGATAAAGTCTTGATTATGATACTGTGCATTAATGCCTTGAATGAGAAACTGCTCTGTTTGTTTATCCACATTGGTCACAAAATCATGAGGGTTAGACTTCGTATCAATATCAAGTGCTTCATGCATCATAACTTTAACGCGCTCACCAGCTTCACGAATGAGTGTTTGTGCAAATGTCACCTTACTCATAAACATGCCACCAAACTGTCTCTAACTTTAGGATTGCTTGCAGCGATTACAACGTGTGCATCATTGGTCATTGCGAGTGTATCAATCTGCCCTCCCAAATAGAACGTACCACCCACACACTCAAGGAGTACAACTGCGGCAGCAATATCCCATGCTTTGATTTTAGAGAATACATAGGCTTGAAAATTCCCAGCTGCGACTTCACAGATTTCAATCGCACCCGACCCTAAGAATCGGTGGGTGATAAATTTGGGTTTCATTTCAGCTGGGGTTAAACGAAAGAGATCGGGACGATAGACATCACCCGTTAATACTGAAGTATCCAAATCTTGTTGTTGATCAAGAGGTGCAAGTTTTTGACCATTGAGATAGGCGCCATCACCTACAATACCCACGTACATATTATCCGCCATCACATCATACACAACGCCAAATACTGGTTTGCCAAGGTTATAGTGAGCAACGGATATTGAGAAGTGTTTCTTCTGATAAATGAAATTTGTTGTTCCATCGATGGGATCGATAATCCATAAATCTTCAAGACCGTGTGTTTCAACAGTTTTCTCTTCTGTTAAGAAGTTTTGGTGCTCATACATTCCATTGATTCCTTCAACAAGAAAAACTTCTGTTTGTTTATCAACATTTGTAACCAAGTCACTTTTCGATGTTTTTTGTTCTATTTTTATGTCATCGTGCATCATTTCTCTAATCTTAATTGCTGCCTCATAGACTAAGGCAACCGTGAATTCAACTTTACTTTGCATGCCAAACGCCTCCAATGTATCTATTATACACCAATGGTGCTACGAAGAATATGAATCCCTTTTTCTTTGCCTTACGCAAAAAAAAGGCATGTGTTTCCACATGCCTGGTTTATTATCCGCGAATAATTTCACTCATCATTGAATCTTCTTCTTCGACAATGTTACGTTCTTCACGTTCTTCCTTTAACTGTGCTGCACGTTCGCGAATGCGATCGGTTGACTCACGGTGTAAGACAGATCCGGTACCGGCAGGAATTAACTTACCGATAATAACATTTTCTTTCAGACCAATTAATGGGTCAATCTTCGATTTGATTGCTGCATCCGTAAGAACTTTTGTTGTTTCTTGGAATGAAGCAGCTGATAAGAAGCTTTCTGTTTCAACAGATGCTTTTGAGATACCCAAGAGTACTGGCAAGTAACGTGCAGGGTTTTTACCCTCCATTAATGCATCAGTATTAATGTCTTGCATTCTCTCAACGTGCATTTGAACACCTGGAGAAATACCTGTATCTTGACCATCGATAACGATAATCTTACGCATCATTTGGTTGATCATGACCTCGATATGCTTATCAGAGATTTCGATACCACCACTTTGGTAAACTTTTTTAACTTCTTTAAGAATGTATTGTTGTACTGCAAGACGTCCTGAGAATTCCATGAGACGTTTTGGATCAACAGACCCTTCGGTTAGTTTATCCCCTGCTTCAACTTCAGAACCAACTTTCAACCATGAACGAGCAGGTTGGTGTGGTAATGTTTGATGATCAACAGTACGTTTTTCGTTCGTTACAGTAATAATATAACCCAAACCATCATCAGCATTACGGATATCGGTAATATTACCGTGAATTTCCGAAATAACTGCTGGCAATTTTGGAGTACGTGCTTCAAATAATTCTTCAACACGAGGTAGACCTTGAGTGATATCCTCACCACCGGCAACCGCAACCCCACCAGTATGGAATGTACGCATGGTTAGCTGAGTACCTGGCTCACCAATTGATTGAGCCGCAACGATACCGATTGCTTCACCAACTTCGACATTTTCACCTGTAGCCATGTTAGTTCCATAACATTTCACACATGCACCGTGTTTTGATTCACATGTAAAGACTGAACGGATACGAACTTCTTTAACACCTGAGTTTACAATACGTTTTGCAGTGAATTCGTCGATGAATTGATCATCTTCGATAATAACTTCTTTTGTTTTTGGATCAACAATTGTTTCCTTGATATAACGTCCAACAAGACGGTCATGTAAGGATTCAACAACTGAATTTGATTTACGGTCAACGATTTCTTGTACTAAGTAACCATTGTCTGTATAGCAATCGTCTTCCACAATTGTGACATCTTGAGCAACGTCAACCAAACGACGTGTTAAGTAACCAGATTCAGCCGTTTTAAGAGCCGTATCAGTTAGACCTTTACGCACACCGTGTGTTGAGAGGAAGAACTCACTCACGTTCAATCCTTCACGGAATGATGAGTAAATTGGAACCTCAATAATTGATGGTTGGTATTCAGCTTTTGATTTCGATTGTGTCGGTTTACCCATCAGACCACGCATACCAGCAAGTTGGGTAAAGTTCGATACGTTACCACGAGCACCGGATGTCGCCATCATGTTAATTGGGTTTTGGCGCGGAAGGTCTTGCATTAACTCATTACCAACCGTGTTCTTGATACCATCCCAAAGTGACATCAATTTACCTTCCCATTCTTGAGGAGTTAAACGACCACGTTTGAGTTGTGTCATTAAACGAGCAGCTTTTTCTTTACCTTCTTCAACATATTTGTCCTTGTTAGGCGCAACGTTGATATCACTAAGTGAAACAGTAATACCTGCAACTGTTGAGTACTTGAATCCAAGGTCTTTGATCATGTCAAGAATTTCTGAGGTTTTATCGATTGTATAACGATCGAATATTTCCTTGATAATCTTTTCAAGATCTTTTTTCTTGAAATCGTTGTTTAAAGGCATTGCAGCGATGACTTCACGAACATCTTCACCTGGTTTAACAAAGAATTTGTCCGGTGTTGCTTTGAAGTTATCAACAGTGACTTCGTTCAAGTAAGGGAAATCACTTGGGAACATTTCGTTAAAGATTAATTTTCCAAGTGTTGTTACAAGATACATGTCATTTTGTTTTGCGCTAAATGTCTTTTTACCGACTGAAGATGCACGAACACTGATTCGTGTATGCAAGTGGATAACACCATTTTCATACGCAATGTGTGCTTCTGCAGTATTACGGAATGACTTCCCTTGGTTTTCACCATAACGACGCCATTTTGCAGCTTCGTGAATATCACCACGTGCTTCTGCTTTATCTGCTTTTTCATTAAATTCTTCTGGAGTTTGTTCCATGTTTAAGTAGAAGTTACCCAGAACCATATCTTGTGATGGTGTAACGATTGGTTTTCCATCTTTCGGTCCAAGAATATTGCGTGAACCTAACATCAAGAGTTCTGCTTCTGCTTGTGCCATTTCTGATAATGGTACGTGAACCGCCATTTGGTCACCATCAAAGTCAGCGTTAAAGGCTGGTGTTACAAGAGGGTGAAGGCGAATTGCGCGTCCTTCAATCATTTTTGGCTTAAAGGCTTGAATACCAAGACGGTGAAGTGTAGGAGCACGGTTCAAAAGAACAGGGTGATGTTGAATAACTTCTTCAACAATATCCCATACACGTGGGTCTTGACGTTCAATTAATTTTTCAGCCGCTTTCGCATTATTACTAATGCCGCGTACTTTCATTTCATTAACAACAAATGGTTTGAATAGTGTAATTGCCATCTCGCGAGGAATTCCACATTCGTACATCTTCAAGTCCGGTCCAACCGCAATAACGGAACGACCTGAGAAGTCAACACGCTTACCGAGCAAGTTCGCACGGAAACGTCCTTGTTTCCCTTTAAGACTGTGTGAAAGTGATTTTAGTGGACGTCCACCAGCACCTGTAACAGGTTTTGAACGACGACCATTATCAATCAAGGCATCTACAGCTTCTTGAAGCATACGTTTTTCGTTTTGAACGATAACTTGCGGTGTTCCCATCTCAAGAAGACGTTTTAAACGATTGTTACGTGTAATAACACGGCGGTAGAGATCATTTGAATCTGAAGCGGCAAAACGACCCCCATCCAATTGCAACATTGGACGTAACTCAGGTGGAATAACTGGTAATTCAGTTAAGACCATCCAAGCAGGTTTGTTGTCTGAATTAACAAACGCTTCAACGGTTTCCAAACGGCGAATTAAACGTTTACGTTTATCACCTTTTGCGGATTCTAACTGTGCTAAAATATCATTTTGTTCAGCAGTTAAGTCAATTTCTTCTAATAATGTTTTGATTGCTTCAGCACCTGCTTGAGCAACAAAACCATTGTATCCAAATTCGTTTTGGTAATCACGGTATTCGCGATCATCAATGATTTGTTTATATTGTAGTGTTGAGTTCTTTGGATCTGTAACAACCCATTTTACGAAGTAAACAACTTCTTCCAACACTTTTGGAGTAATATTCAAAAGCAAACTCATGCGTGAAGGAATTCCACGTAAGTACCAGATGTGTGCAACTGGAGCAGCTAAAGTAATATGACCCATACGTTCACGACGAACAGATGACTTGGTTACTTCAACACCACAACGGTCACAAATAACACCACGGTAGCGAACTTTTTTATATTTCCCACAGTAACATTCCCAGTCTTTAGTAGGACCAAAAATCTTCTCACAGAACAATCCATCACGTTCCGGTTTTTGTGAACGGTAGTTGATTGTTTCCGGTTTCTTAACTTCACCATGAGACCATTCAAGAATGCGCTCTGGTGACGCTAAAGCCAATTGTATTGAGGAAAAATTCTTACTTATACTCATTTACATCAGCCTCCTTAAGCTTCTTCATTAATACGGAAGTCTGTATCAATGTCTTCTGATTCATAGCGAGGAGATGATTTAATTTCATCTTCTCCTTCAGCTATCGGTTGTTTAATTTCTTCGTTGTTTTCATCTAAGAATTTCACATCCAAGGCAAGTGCTTGAAGCTCATGCTTCAATACTCTAAATGATTCTGGCATTCCTGGTTCAGGAATATCAACACCATTTTGGATTGCGGCGTAGGTCTTCGTACGTCCATTGACGTCATCTGACTTGATTGTAAGGATTTCTTGAAGTGTATGTGCTGCTCCATAAGCATAGAGTGCCCAAACCTCCATCTCTCCAAATCTTTGTCCACCGTTTTGTGCTTTACCACCAAGTGGTTGTTGTGTAACAAGTGAGTAAGGACCTGTAGCACGTGCGTGCAACTTGTCATCAATCATGTGTGATAGTTTCAACATATACATGACACCCACTGAAATACGTTCATCATAACGTTCTCCAGAGCGTCCATCATACAAGACCATCTTACCATCTTGAGAAACATTTCCTTCTTCCATAATACGGAAGAGTTCATCCGTTTCGATACCATCAAAAACACTTGTTGCAAACTTGATATTCAAGTTCTTTGCAGCAATACCTAAGTGTAATTCTAGAATTTGTCCAATGTTCATACGGCTTGGAACCCCTAATGGGTTAAGCATAATGTCAATTGGTGTACCATCTTCCATATATGGCATATCTTCTTGAGGAAGAATTTTTGAGATAACCCCTTTATTACCGTGACGTCCCGCCATCTTATCCCCTTCAGAAATCTTACGTTTCTGAACGATATAAACTTTAACAGCTTCGCTCACTCCAGGAGGTAAATCATGTCCATCTTCACGACGGAAAATACGAATATCTTGAACAATACCCGATCCACCATGTGGAACTTTCAATGAGTTGTCACGTACTTCACGTGATTTCTCACCAAAGATTGCCAAGAGTAATTTTTCTTCAGGTGAAATTTCGCTTTGTCCCTTTGGTGTAACTTTACCAACAAGGATATCGCCTTCTTTAACTTCAGCACCAATCATAACGATACCACGGGCATCCAAATGACGGCTTGATACTTCAGAAACGTTCGGTATATCACGGGTAATTTCTTCAGGTCCAAGTTTTGTCTCACGAACTTCTAATGTGTATTCTTCGATATGAATTGAAGTATAGACATCTTCTTTAACAAGACGCTCACTCATGATGATCGCATCCTCGTAGTTATAACCATTCCATGTCATGAACGCAACAGTAACGTTTTGTCCAAGTGCAAGTTCACCATTTTGCATTGAAGGTCCATCCGCTAAGATGTCACCTGGGTAAACTTTTTCACCCAATTGTACTAATGGTTTTTGGTTAATACATGTTCCTTGGTTAGAACGACGGAATTTTTGCATTGAGTATGTACGTTCTTTACCCTCAACGTTGTTAACAACAACTTTACGAGCATCAACATACGATACCATTCCTTCGTCTTTACAGATAACTGCTGAACCCGAGTCTTTTGCGACACGGTGCTCAATACCTGTACCAACATAAGGTGAATTTGGAATTAATAACGGAACCGCTTGACGTTGCATGTTCGCTCCCATGAGGGCACGAGACGCATCATCATTTTCCAAGAAAGGAATCGCAGCTGTCGCTACAGAAACAATTTGTTTTGGTGAAACGTCAACAAGTTCAACCGTTTCACGACGTGCCAAGATGTTTTCACCTTGGTAACGCACAACAACTTCTTCATTTGCAAGTTGTCCATCAACGATTTCGTTTGCTTGCGCAATAACATATTCGAATTCATCATCAGCAGAAAGGTAAACAAACTCTTCGGTGACAATACCGCCTTCTTTAACAATACGGTATGGTGTTTGGATGAATCCATAACGGTCCAATTTACCATATGATGTTAAGTTAGAGATAAGACCGATGTTTGGTCCTTCTGGTGTTTCGATTGGACAAATACGTCCGTAGTGTGATGTATGAACGTCACGCACTTCAAAACCAGCACGGTCACGAGTGAGTCCACCCGGTCCAAGAGCTGAAATACGACGTTTGTTTGTTAGCTCAGCTAACGGGTTTAGTTGGTCCATGAACTGTGACAATTGTGATGAAGAGAAGAACTCTTTTACCATTGCCGTCAACGGACGCACGTTTGTTAGATTTTTTGGTGTTAAGTTTGATGAATCTGAAGAGATTGACATACGTTCCTTAACAACACGTTCCATACGGCTTAAACCAATACGGAATTGATTTTGAATTAACTCACCCACTGTACGAATACGACGGTTACCCAATTGGTCAATGTCATCTTCGTTTCCTAAGTCATCTAAGAAGTTTAGGAAGTATGAGAATGTTGCATAGATATCTGAAGCAACAATTGTTGTTTTATCCAACAATGGATCCATACCGACAACTTTAACTTGCTCTTGCAAGTCTTCTGATGTTGATACGTAAAGTTCTTGCATTGCTGCACCCACTAACCAAAGTGTTAATGGTCCTTTTTCCAATGTTTCAACAATTAATTTTTCATTAGTTTTGTTGATTTTTGATGCATTCACATTTGGTACAAAACGATCAACAATGAATGTTCCTTTTGCTGAAAGCACATCGGTACCATCTGCCGTTTGCAAACGACCTAATGTATAAAGGCGTTGTCCATAGTTAAGTACTGACCAAACATTATCTTTGGTTACAGTAACAGCTTTGGCCATAATTCCGGTATAAATTGTGATTTCATGTCCTTTTAGAGTCGCAACATCACTGGCAGTCAACACTGTTCCACGATCATATTCAAATGCATCTTCGTAAATATCACGTGCAAGAATACGCCCTTCAAGATAATGTGTACCATCAACAACAATGCGCTCTGAATCTGGCGCTGAGAAAATATTACGTAATGGGAAGACATTCATATGTCCTGATTCGCGTAATACATCTCTTAATTTATTCACGTCATCACGGCGTGTGATGTGTGTTCCTTTTTCGAATACAACATTTCCATTAATATCGGTAATGTCTTCGATAAGATAGGTTCCTTTAATACGGTTAAAGATTTCTAATTTTTTATGGAGTTTGAAACGACCTGCTTTGTTTAAGTCGTAACGACGTGGATCTAAGAACTTTGCGTTCATTAAGTTGATCGCACCATCAGTTGTAGGAATTTCATCAGCACGTTGGTTTTCATACATTGAACGAAGTGAATCTTCAAATGTAACCGTCTTATCTAAAGCTAATGTGTTAATTAACTCAGGATAATTTCCAAAATACGCAGTATATAGTAATGCGTAAAGAGATAAGAATTCACGTTTTTCACTATCTAATTCATCCCACTCGTCATGAACTGGTAAGTTCAAGGCACGAAGGAATGTTTTAAATGAAGACGTGTCAAAAGCATCTTCACCTTCTAAGAGGTCAAGACTCAATCCAAATGCTTTAAATAGGATAGTAGAAACAATCGTACGCTTACGGTCAACTTTCATGTTAACTACACGGCCATTGGCTGCTTTACGATCATCACTCATAAATTCTAACCAAGTACCACGACTTGGAATTAACTCAGACAAGAATGTTTCTCGTCCTGACTTAACGTCATTTTCTGTTTTAAAGTAAGCTCCAGGTGAGCGAACAATTTGTGAAACGATAACACGTTCAGCACCATTGATGATGAATGTTCCGTTATCAGTCATAAGTGGTAAGTCACCTAAGAAGACTTCTTCTTCTTTTTCAATAACTTCCCCTGTTTGTTTATTGATTACTTCAAGACGCATTGTAGCACGTAAAGGCGCGGCATAGTTTGCCTCGCGTGATCGACTCTCTTCTACATCATACTTTGGTTCCCCAAATGAATAACCTGTAAACTTTAATTTAACATTTTCATTGTAACTTTGAATAGGATAGATTTCATTGAAGACCTCTTCAAGACCCTCATTTTTAAACCATTCATACGCTTCCGTTTGAATTTCGACTAGGTTCGGTAACTCGAGCTCACTACTAACTTGTGAATAGTCACGACGTGATGCTTTATTACCAAATTTCTTAACACTATATACTTGGTTTTTTCCCATTTATGCCATCCTTTCCTGATACTTAAATTGCAACCAAAAAATCGCGCATAAACCCACTATTATGCAATTTTATATGTTATCACCAACGCAGCCATTAGTCAAGCCTTTTGGCCGAATAGATGTAATAACCCTTATCTTTCTTCAATAACTCGCAATTGCCAAAAAGTTCCACACATTTCGCTTGAGCACTCTTTGCGCCATGGGACTTACGAATTACAAATATAAACTCGCCACCAGAAACCAACGAAGCGTACGCTTGATCAAACAAGCTATACATCTTCTCTTTTCCAACCCGAATTGGTGGGTTACTGATAACAAAGTTATACGCACCCTCCAAACCATCGTGGACAATGTTAGTTCCGTTGACATTATATTTTGCGAAGTTTTCATTTGCCAATGCAACTGAACGAGGATTCACATCCACACCCGTTACATGCACCGCAAACAAAGACGATAAGATAACACCAATGACACCGATACCACATCCCAAATCCGCAACTTCGCCCGATAAATCACGCGTCGCAACAACTTTAAGAAGCGATTCAGTACCTTGATCCAATCCATTTTTCGAAAATACACCATCATCTGATTTTAATACATATTCATAGTCTAAAAACCGGAAAGGAATATCTCTCCGGTTTTGCTTTAGATTTGAATTGTCTGTAAAGTAATGACTCACAGATTATCCATTGATAAAATTAAATTATTTAACTTCAACAACTGCGCCAGCTTCGATAAGTTTTGCTTTTAATTCTTCAGCTTCTGCAGGTTTGATGTTTTCTTTGATTGGTGATGGTGCTGCGTCAACTAATGCTTTTGCTTCCATCATTCCTAAACCAGTGATGTCACGAAGTGCTTTGATGACTCCAACTTTTGATCCGCTAACTTCTTTCAAGATAACTGATACTTCGCTTGGTCCTTCTGCTTCTTCTGCGCCACCTGCTGCCGCTACTGCGACTGGTGCTGCTGCACTAACGTCGAATTTTTCTTCGATCGCTTTAACTAATTCGTTTAATTCTAAAATTGTCATCTCTTCTAGTGATGCAATGATATCTGCTGTTGCTAATTTAGCCATTTTAAATTTCCTCCTTATTAAGCTTCTTTTTCTTCTGTTACTTCTTCTGTTGTTTCTTCAGCAACGGGTGCTGCTTCTTCAACGACTTCTGCTGCTGGAGCTTCTGCTTCAACTGCAACTTCTTCAACTGCTGGTGCTGTTTCTTCAACAACGGGTGCACCTTCGTTAGCTTGGCGTTGTTCAGCTACTAATGAGACTGCATACGCAAATTTACGAATTGGTGATTGTAGCATACCTGCTAACATAGCGACCATACCTTGGTGGTTTGGCAATGCTGATAATTCACTGATTTCTTCAGCGTTAACAACGTTTCCGTCAACAATACCAGCTTTTAAAACTAATTTTTTGTTCTTCTTAGCAAATTGTGCAAGCACACGACTCGGTGCAACTGCATCGGTACCAAACGCTACAGCGTTAGGCCCAACTAATTCTGATGCCAAGCTTTCAAATTCTGTACCTTCAACGGCACGTTGGAACATTTTGTTCTTGTAAACTTTGAACTCAATGCCTTCTTCTCGAAGTTGACGACGTAAAGTAGTAATTTGTCCTACATTTAGACCGTGGTATTCAACGATAATTGATGATGCTGAATTGTTAACCTTTTCTTGAATCTCTGCAACAACTGCTTTCTTATTTTCTAAGACTTCGTTACGCACGTGATTCACCTCCATTCGATTTTTGGAAATCAAATATAGCCAAATAAATAAACCCACATCAAAGACGAGGGTTTAAAAGTTTTATACTTTTACCTCGGCAACTGATTAAGCCCGAAGGCGGTTGCTGTCTTTGGTATATATGATAACAGTATTATTCTACCAACATCCTGACAAAAGTCAAGTGAAATCGGGGTTTGTCTTAATTCGGACGCTTATAACAATGATTTCCTGCCCAATCAATCTCCGTATAGTATTTCTTGGTGCCCAATTTTTTAAGTTTACGCTCTTGGTAAGCAATCAAAAGGTCGTACAATAAGGGATCCTCAAACCGTTCTCCATAAATTCTCGCATTATCAAGTGGTGTCTTGCCATTGTCAGAAATCCACATTAAATCCGCTCCTTGACTCAAGAGGTACTCTACCGCATACAACACACCATACCAACACGCATTGTTTAGGATACGATCTAGGAAATCCTGACGCTCGTGTCCTGAAACATGTTTTAATATAACCTCAATAACAGCGATTTCTTGTTTAATGACTTCAAACGCGCGAATTTGCGAGCTCAGCACCGCTTTGGTTAGACTATCCTGATATGTTGCTCCCTGTACAAACATCCATTGTAAGAGTGTCGCATCGGGGTGAGTGCAGGCAGGATACATCACTTTCCACCAGACTTCATCCGTAAATTCAATAACATGACGTACTTTATTAATATGCGCTATTACAGCATCCGTATCTTGATTCTGCGGTCTTTTATAAATATAGCGCTGTAATTTTGTAATCTCAGCATCAATTTCTTTTGAATCCACAATTTGTTTTCCAGAGGGTTGAATTATCTCGGGGTGTGATTTCTTTCTTTTAAATAGTTTCATATTTGATCTCCTGTCCAATAACTCAAAATCAACTCTCGCACGCCACTGTGCGGTTCCAACTCAACCAAACACTCGATGAGAAAGGCTTCTGTTTCATCACTTTGACTCGATATTAAACGCTCTAACGCCATTTTCTTAAGGATAAAATCATCTTTATTCAAGCAAATAACCCGTCTTAAGAACTCGAAATATTCATCGAATTCTGGGAGTTCTGTGACAAGATATTGCAGCGCATCACTATTACCGCTATAAAGCGCAGCCTCAATATAAGCCACATTTATCTGGGGATTGCCCAGATAATCTTTCAACAGTAAGTGTTCATGCGTTGGATAATCCCAAACTGCATGAGCATAATCGTTCCAGTCTTTTTTAGCATGGGACGACTCCAGAAAAGAGATACCCTTAATGCGCGGCTTCTTTACAGGTCTTTTTTGTCGTATTTCCCCCATGATCGTGTGCCATTTTCCTCCAATCCATATCAACTGTAGGTTGGAATTATACTGTGTCACGATCTGTTTGTTCGAAATTTCGATAAGGGGAACTTCGATTCCGAGCAATGCACACGCACACGCCTTATGATGTCCATCAAGAATTAAGCTCATCGATCCCGGAAGTTGCAGGGTCAAAACTGCCGGCATAATCCCATGTTTTTGATAATGTGCGATATAGTGGTCCACACGACTCTCATCATAATGACTGCTAAATTCTGATGGATAGAGATACCGCATTGGATGGGACGAGCTATAATCAATGCCGTCACTTTTATAAAAATAGCTCCCTGTCGCAGCATATGTTCGCGGTCTATCACCAACATCCCAAAAGAAGGCATCCTCTCCATCCGTCGGAATTCCTTTCCCCTCTTCAATCCACCACAGACCATCTTCAAAGAGTTCAAGAAGCGGGCGCAGTGCATCAATTGCATTTTCCCACGCAAATCCATGATTTATGTTTGAGAAATACCGATCTAACTCACGCTTTCCATGCCCCGCCATCAACATTGCGCGCGTCGTTTCACAGTAATGGGCATTCACATAAATAAGCGGAACACCATTAAATCGCCATTCTTTCATATTATCTAACAGTGACTCCTGCGTAAAGTATTCTCCACCAGGAACACTTTGGATATCGATGTCTACATTTCGCAACTCTGCTCGCCCCTGGCGGATCTCAATTGCTTTAAAACGCACACCTCTCTCAGTCTCACCTTCATATTTCAAAGATATCTTAGGTTTTCTGTTGAATCTAAACATACACCCTCCGATCAGAGATAATTTCTCTCTGACTTCATATCAGTAATGAAATCAGGGTTATCCACTTTAATTTTTTCCAACACTTCTTCAACATAACCACGCGTACGATGTTCATTAATAATTTGAGCATCGTGCCATGTGATTCCTACCAACTGAAGAAAATCGGTTTGGCCATGTACAGAATCACGCCCCACTACCTCAGTATCTTCAACAATTAAAAGCGAGCACATCTTGGAATCACTCTCAAGTTCTAGTGGCGATCCATCACCAAGAACATACTCATTTTCTTGAAAAAAACTTCCTGATGTAAATGTGTAGCGTGCCAAGTTACCCATCATGTTCATGGCCCAGTGACACTCTTCAACGGAATTAGCTTTGAGTTTAAACGTCATCTCATATCCCCACTTATTGAAGTCTTCGCCATAGGACTCCAATCGCGAATAGAGTTGTGTCATACCGTAAGTCACAATGTGATAATACCCTTTATCCGATTTATAAATTGAATAGCCATCCAGATATTCGGGTCCACCAAACAACGCTCGTTTCTCCAGTCTTGTTGCAAAGTGGCTTGGTTCTTGTTCCCCATACACCTCAGCAAACGCTGCATCAATCACATCCCACCCTGGTGACCAGTCATCACTTTGACTCTTTTCTGAATAGTCCGCAAAGGTCATAAATCCTGGTTTGTCCTCTTTTATTATCGGTTCCTTTTCTACAATTGTTTTATTTAACACCTCATCTTGCGTTGGTGTCTTCTTTTTAAATCGATCAAACAATCCCATAATTACCTCCATTTTTCTTATCGTAACAAATTACGAATCGACACATTCTCATATGTCATTAAAAGCATAAAAAATGGTGCCAACACTGTGGCACCTAATCATTATTAAACAAGCGTTGAATGTAATCAGAGTCATTCATGATACGTCGGTAGAGCTGCACAAAGCCAACACTATCATAATCCACTAACTGGGCTCCCTGTTCTGAGAGTTGTATTATTGTTGCTCCAGGATACGATAAAAGAATGGGACTGTGGGTAGCAATAAAGAATTGTGACCCTTTTACTTCTGCCAATTCATGAATTTTTACCATCAATGCCATTTGCGCTTCGGGGCTCAATCCTGATTCTGGTTCGTCAAGAATATAAAAACCGTTGTCATTAATGTGATTCATGAAGAGTGTCAGAAACGACTCTCCATGAGAATAAGCATCCAGGGATGACCCCCCATAATTCTCCAAAGTCTCATCGCCCATTTGCGATAATGTCGACGTTAAATTATACATGCTCTCTGAACGCAAGAAGAATCCGTCTTTGGGTTTCAAAACCGCATTGCGAACAAATGTAAGGTACTGATACAACTCAGAATGTGTTGCATGGGTTTCAAATTGAAGGTGGAGTGAACCCCCTTCCGGATTGAAGCCATAGGCTACTGCGATTGCTTCAATCAGGGTTGATTTTCCAACGCCGTTATCACCCACAAGAAATGTAACGGGTGTTGTAAATTCAATCTCTGGAAGTGTTGTGATGGCTTTGATATTGAATGGGTATTTATGATGGGGAAACTCTTGAAATCGAATCGAACGAATATAGTTTCCACGCATGACTAATCTTCCAATATTTCTTGAACACGGCCCACTTGCCCATCCGCGAGCATTACTTTGATCCCATGGGGATGATTTTGACTGTTCGTAAGAATGCGTTCGACATAGCCTTCTGTGAGTTTCCCAGTTCTCTGATCATTTTTTAGGACAACATTAACGTGTGCACCAATGGTTATATTTTTTCTATTTTTGCCTGTCATAAGTGTCTCCTTCTTTTTCATTAGTATACATGAGACACGCATAAAAAACCACGCTGAGCGTGGTGAGTTTAGCCAATACGACGTGCTTTTTTATGCATTGCGAACATGTAAATCAAGCCCGTAATCGCGGCGAATGTTAGGAACGATTGCAGCATTGGCATGAGATTGTATGACGAGACAGTCCATAACTTGGGAACATCTTTAACGATGTAGGTCGTAGGTAATAAGCGCGCAATCACTTGAATGCCGCTTGGAAGTTGATCATATTGAATCCCCATCATGCCTGATAATGCCATTGTTACAAAGTAGAACGTCATGGTAATTCCATAGGTGACACTAAACTTACGTGCAAGTACTGCAATGCTGTATGCGAGCACAAAGTATAAGAATGAAAGTACAATTACTGCACCCATTAATACCAAGACTCCAAAAAGTGATGGTGTATCAATCTTTAAGATTGGCAATACAGTGAGCGAATAAACAGTAACAGCAACAACCAACGAAAGTGCCTGTGCCACAAATTTTGCTTTCAATTGTTTTTGTTCACTGAATCCAAAGAGAACCATTCGCGTTGTGATATCCTTTTCAATTTCTTGGGAAAACAATGCCGCAAATCCAATAAACAGAAGTGCCAAGGGACTCATTAAAAGGTTGGTAATGAACAATTGTGTCATTGCCTTACCGAATTGGTCGGCGGGAACTTGTGACTTTAAAAGACTGCTGAACACGAGGGTCATAATAATTGGGAAAATAATTCCAAAGAAAATTGCAAATACATTTCCCATTGCATTCTTAATTTCGTAGCGTATCATTTGCGCCATTAGTGTGTTCCTCCAATTGCATTCATCGTTAGTATCTCAACGTCATTATCGCTGCGTTTAAAGTTAATTTCTTGTGTGTTTAAATAGGCGATAACACGCATTTCTTCTTCTTTTGATGCACAGGCAATCGCTGTCGTATCGTTGGGTGCGAGGATAGTTTTAAAGTCACCAATAAAACTCATTTCCTCTGGACGTGCCTTGAACGTGATAACGGAGTGTCCACAATAGTGTCGGAACAATTCATCACGATGACCATAAGCAACAACCTTCCCTTGATTAAGAATCAACAGTTTGTTGGTCAGCTGTTCTAACTCTTCATAATAATGCGTTACAAAAAGAATTGCTGCATCTTTGCCTTGGTACCACTCGGTTATTTTCTTCATCAAGGCTTGGCGTGTTTCAAAATCCAAGCCTGTAGTTACTTCGTCAAAGAATGTTATCGGTGCATCCTGCATAAGCACCATAATTAAGGTAAACCGTTGCTTCTGACCTCCTGATAATTCTTTGTATTTCTTCTTAAGGCTTGCATCAAAATTAAAGAATGTAATAAGTTCTTGAAGTTTCGTATTGTCTTTTATTGAAGTATTTAAGATTGCTTCCATCACCGATTTGGTTGACATCGTTTCAACGTATTCATTACTTTGCATATGAACTGCCATTTCCTCAGGTTTGATTGTTGCAATGATATTTCCTTCATAAGGCAACAGCCCCAAACATGCTTTGATAAGCGTTGATTTACCAGCTCCATTCGAGCCAATCACACCGACGCGGTCGTTGGCATTTATAATAATCTCTTTATCAATTTGAAGTGCTTTAAAATCACGATAGGATACGTGTAAATTCTTTATTGTAATCATTGTCATTCTCCTTTTAGGTAGAGCGTTACACACACTCCAACTTTACTATTCTCAATAGTCCATTCTAACCCCAACACGGACATCATATTGTCGACCAAATACAAACCCAAACCTGTCCCTTTCTCATCACTGTGATGGGACCGCACAAAGGCTTCTTTGACATGCTCCAAGGTCGAAGCATCAATCCATACACCATGGCTTGTTACTATCAATGACGCATTACTCAATTCAAGTGTGATTGATTTCGAGTTTGGCGTATACTTTACAGCATTCCCAATCACATTATCAATAATCGAAACCAGAATCTCAGCATCGGTTTGGATTGTCACTGCTGTTGTGTGTTCATGAATGCTCAGGTTTTTTGATTGGATACGTTCACGGTATTGCTGTAAAACTGCTTGTACAAGTGTTTCAACATTTGTATCAGCAATTTCAAGTGTTCGATCTGTCTCCTGAAACACAACCATCATTGATTCTATAATTGATTGCATGCGTCCCAATTCATCGCGAACTTTCGGCAAGTAAGTATCTGTCTCGGCAAATTTTCCAACCTTACCTAACATGCCTTCAACAAGTAAGGATGCCCCAGCAACGGGTGTCTTAAGTTGATGAGACGCGTTCATGAGGAACAACTCTTGTTTTTCTTTTTCACGAATGAGCGCTTGATTTTGATTTTCAACTGTCACAATCGACGCTTTCAGATCACGATGCATATGATTCAAGGCATCTTCGAGGATTTTAAACTCATCATGTTGATTGGGTTGTTTGAACACCGTTCCATCACGCTCTTGACGTGATGTCGCTTGGTGCGCCAATGTTTCAATGGGTGTTGCAAGCATCTTGGTAAACATACGGGCTGTAATCAATACAAACAGAATCAACAAGCAAACAATCATCGGTACGCTCGATAAAATAATCGGTTTAAGTTCGTTCAACTTTGGAGTCATGGCTGACCCCACAGTAATAAAAATTGCGCCTTCCTTTTCTCCAAAAGCGACATAATTCATAAAACGATTGGCATCATTCCCCACTTCGACACTCATTACCAACGAGCCATCCGCCGTAATTGTATAATCTTGAATCGCATTTGAACTTTCCACAAAAGTCTGTATTCCCTCGAAATTCTCAGCACTCACAAGATTGTTGAACTGCGTATTTCCAAATAACGATTGCAGTTGTTCAAAATCAATCTTCGCAAGTTCTTCTTCAAAATCTACATCCGCACTGTCAATGCTTTTCATGACGGTGCGCATTTGATCGAAAACATGTTTTAAAGTTTCGTCTTCGAGGGTTAGATCGACACTCATAAACGTATTGCATGCTTTAATGGTGTAGCCGGTATCTGGTATCGCAAGACTCATCGAAGAATAGGTCTCAATGGTCTCAGCATCAATCGTACAGGGCTTTCCTTCCATCATATTACTTTGACTTTGGGTAACGGAATTTCGAAAACTTTCAAGCTTATAATCGGTATAAAGACCGGGTAGCATAAACACAAAGTAACCAATAATCAACACCCCTACAAGAAACGTCGTTGCAGCCGTGTATAAGAAGACTTTACGCGATAACTTCATGGTCCACCTCCACGAATTGGTATCCAATTCCGACAACAGTTTTTATGACAGGAAGCGGTAATTTCTTGCGAAGGTTTTTGACATGAGCATCCACAACCCGATCACTCACCATATAGTCATCCGGTGCAATTACATCCAAAAGTTGCTCACGTGTATAAACACGGCCGGGATACGATGCCATAATTTGATACAGCAAGAATTCTGTCACGGTAAGATTCAGAGACTTTTGGTTGTAGTAGACTTGGTAACTTTCATTTTTAACCACAAGACCTGTTTCCTGAACTGCACTTCCCACCCGACGCAAAATCGCCTCAATTCGCTTCAATAAAAGTAGTGGTGAAAAGGGTTTAATCATATAGTCATCCGCATGGCGATTGAACGCTTCAATTTGATTTGTTTCATCACCCAAAGCAGTCAACATAATGGTTGCTGTATTGGGATGGCTCTCACTGATTTTTGTGAGGACCTCAAGACCACTGACATATGGAACCATAATATCTAAAATCGCAATATCGTATGAATGCGTCGCCAGAAGTGCTAAGGCTTCGTTACCATCCACCGCAAGGTCAACGTTATATTGCTTCATTATCAAATATTCATGGGTTACATCACGTATATTTGCTTCGTCTTCAAGGTAAAGTATGTTGATCATCTTTCATCCTCCACAGGTATTAAACCGCATTTGTATGAATCTCGTATGAATTTATTATGAAGTGCTTTGTCGTGAAAGTAAACGAATGCGTTCCATACAAAAAGGGATCGGTTTCCCGATCCCTTTAAGGATTCTTAAAAAGAAGACATCCTTTACAGTCCACGTTTTATTTGCGTGCCTTTGCGCGCGCTTTTAAATGTTCATTTTGAGACAAGAACTCAAACAATTCCTCAACCAATTGAAGTTTCTCTCCAACTTCAAGGGAGTATAAATCGATGCCCAATTCCGGACTCGATCCGCAGTTGTTGACCACGTGGAATAAATCCCGTTTCAAACTTGTTGCACAGGTTTCATGTTCAAGTTCTGGTGGAATAGGTCGAACCAGTGTATCAATGCTGACACGCAGTTCATCCGCAAGTCGGGTTAGATTTCTCATATCCGGACTTGAATTACCACTTTCCCATTTCGCCACTGCTTGTTGTGAGTAACTTATCTTTTCTGCTAAACCACTTTGTGTAAGATGATGCTCTTTTCTAATCTTCTTCAAATTAAAATGTAGCACTTTTATCACCGTCGAAATTATACAATAGCCACACCAAAATTAATACGATTCTGAATCATTTTTTTAATTTATTTCAATTTGCAGTTAATATTAATTCGTTTTCTCTTCATATACACATTTCGACCGACATTTTTGGTATTATAAGTACTGAGGTATTGCCGATGAAAACTATACACTACAATAATAAAACCATTCATTTTGTCTCCACAGCGCACGTTTCCAAGGATTCAGTTGTCGAGGTAAAGGAAGTCATAGAAACATATCTTCCCGATGCCGTATGCATTGAGCTTGATGACAATCGCGCGCATAACATTCGGAACAAAGATCAAACCAAAGATATTGATATCAAAGAAATAATTAAAAGTAAAAAGGTAGGCGCATTTATTGCAAACCTGATTCTGTCTTCATACCAGAAACGAATGGCTGATGATTTGGAAACATCTGTCGGTCAAGAAATGGTTCAAGCGATGGAAAGTGCCAATGCTGTGAATGCTCGCATTTATAATATTGATCGTGATATTCAAATTACCTTTAAGCGTATTTGGGGAAATCTGTCACTTTTTAAGAAAGTGAACCTTGCTGCCACCCTTATTACCAGCTTATTTTCTAAAGATGAAATCGATGCTGAAGAAATTGAGAACCTCAAAGAAAGCGATCTGCTTTTCGATGCCGTCAAGGAACTTGACGAAACAATGCCCGATGTCTCCTTGCGTCTGTTGCACGAACGCAATTACTACATGGCAGAGAAAATAAAGAGCATCAATGCGGAAACCTTAGTTGTCGTTATTGGAGCAGCGCATACCGAAGGGATTATTGAAGCTCTCAATGAATCGCATTCAATATCAGAGTTGAACGCAGTTCCACAAAAAAGGAAACGAAATATCAGTGGTTGGATTGTTCCTGGCATTATCATCACCCTCTTAATTGCATTAACATTTAAGAATCCTAGTGTTGGGTTTGCCCAGTTTGCAACATGGATTGGTCTTAGTGCTGGTCTTGCGACCCTGGGGGCGATCCTAACAGGCGCACATCCACTGACGATTGCGACAACGCTTATCACAGCACCCATCGGGACTTTAAGCCCCTTTCTTGCTGTTGGGTTTTTCGCAGGACTCATGGAGGCGTATCAACGCCCACCGCGTGTATCTGACTTCGATAACATTGCCGAGGATATCTCAAAACCAAAAATGTGGTTTAAGAATAAGGTATTGCGCATTCTTCTAATCATGATTGTCACCAACCTTATGAGTTCCGTCGGAACATTCATCGCAGGTGGAAGTATCATAAAAAATCTCTTTAAGTTTTAAAAGTGGCATTGGCCACTTTTTTTATACTCGAATATCTCTCCCTTGAAATTTCAATAAACCATAGAGAAAAAGACCAACCCCAGCACACACCCATGCAACAATCGCCACAACGTTTGGGCTGCCTGCAAGTATCTGGCTTGGCATAAACGCGTGAAGAATGGATAACCCCTTTAACACACTGAGAGATTCGACCATCTGCGCCATAATCCCAAAGAAGTAAGGGAGAAATACCACACTCATTGCGATACCTGTTACCGATACATTGGAGGGAACAAGCATTGAAATCCCCATGCCAATTAAAAGAAATATATAACCCATCACATAGAAAGATGCGAGAACGGCAACGTTATCACTGACTGCTTGCATTAACGAAAGTGAATCCGGTTTATACAGTACAAACGAAACAATACTTGAGAACACGAGCACACTCGCAATTCCTGTTACAAGGATGAGATTCCCGCGAAGTTTTCCTAGCATCATTTCCAATCGTGTTTGCGGTTGTGCAAATAGAAATTCAATCGTACCATCGTGTTCTTCTTTGATGTAGCTGTTTAACCCCAATGTCATTGCATAGATCGCTAAACCAAAATTCATGTACTGCATAATATACCCATGATAAACATTAAGATTGGTAAAGTCCGGAAATGACTCGAACCCAATCACACTTAGAATGGATTCCGGTAGTGCATCCAATTTTCCATTCACCAACTCTTTCATCGCATCATTTGCCATGGAGGGGTAGAACGCCATAAAAGCAAGGACCAAAACAAACAGCGTCAACGACCATAGCGTGAAACTTTTTCGATTGAGTTTAATCTGTAATGATTGCATGATCAGCTTCCTCCTTATAGTATTCAATAAATTGATGTTCAATTGATACTTCCTCAATGGTAACATCCGTCAGTGCGGTTTTAGATAGCGCGACCAAGAGCGCATTTAGATCGCCTTCATAAATAAACGATACTTTGTGGTCTTCATCGCGTAATATTTTTGTGGCCATTTTCTTAAGTTCCAAAACATCCCCGCTCGCACTGACAAACTTACCAGTTAAATTGTAATCATCAAGATTAATCACCTTAAGAATCGCACCATCTTTTATAAATGCTACGCGATCGCAATGTTCTTGAATTTCACGCAAATTGTGACTTGAAATAAATACTGTCACACCGGCTTCCGATTGCTTCCGTAAATGCGTAAAAAGAATATTCTGAATTAAAGGATCCAAGCCATTGGTTGGCTCGTCCATAATCAATATTTTAGGATTTAAGACCAATGCACTCACAATCGCAACTTTCTTTTTATTCCCTAAAGACAAATCACGCATTTTCTTTGTTTCATCAATTTGAAATTCACGACAAAGACTGTGTGCATATGCGTCATCGGTACACCCATGAAACTTCATTGACAGTGCAATAACTTCATATCCTGTCAGTTCGGGATAAAAATTAACTTCACTGGGAACATACCCAACAAGTGACTTAATCGTTTTGTTCTCTACAACAGAATCTAAGCCATCAATCGTAACGGTTCCTGCATCTGCAAATATATAGTTCAACATTGCTTTTATCGTTGTTGACTTCCCCGCACCATTCGGTCCAATAAAACCATAAATCTCCCCATCACTTATTTCCAAGCAAACGTCCTTGATGGCTGCTTTTTTTCCATAGAATTTTGATAAATTTTCGATACGAATCATGTCATTCACCTCATACCCATATTCTATGCCTTTCCCTGTAGATTACAAGCATAAAAAAAACGGCATTTCTATGCCGTCTAATCGTGTTTTGAAAATACAAGGATCGTAAATGAAAGAACAAATAACGTTCCCGAAACAATAAAACTTGAAACGGGATTTATTGTATACACAGCGCTTGTCAGTAAGGCGCCAAATATTTTGCCAAACATCATCAATGAATTATACAATCCTGCCAATTTATTACCTTCTTCAGGCGAGGATTTGAGCGATAACACTGAGTTCTGTAATGCGGGGATCATAACTGTGTACGCCGCAAACCAAATAAGCGAAACACTCACAAACCCACTGACACTTGGAATAAACCCAACGATGATTGCGAGAATCCCCATGGCAATGAAAAGTGTTTTTAAGAAACTCTTGTTAAAGATTTGCTTACCCCGAGAACGCCGGATTAAAATGATGTTGAGAATCACTGCAAAGAGACCGGTTATAAATTTGATAATTCCATTTTGGCTGGGTGCAAAGTTAAAGATGTCTTTAATATAGTAGTTGAAACTTTGATCGAAAAGCGTTGATCCAATTGATGTTGTGAATGTCACAATCAACAATGTTGCCATGAATCCTCGAATTAAATAGCGTGAATCGCCAATAATCTTGAAGGGATTGGACGCCTTGATCATTCCCCACTCAATATGTTCGTCAATAACTTCCGTCGGAGCCAACAACACATAAACCGCCACGCCAAGCACAATATGCAACACAGCTTGAATCATAAACGTCATACGGACATCGATATCCCCTAAAAATCCTCCAAAGAAGAATCCTAAAGCTGATCCGACACTTACGATAACCGATGACATCGTAATATACTTTGACTGTTCCGACTCATCTGCCTCATTAACAATGAAGCTCATGAACCCCACTTGAAAACCACCCGCAAAAATTCCACTCAATAAGCGGGCAATGTATATGGTTCCTTCCGTATGAGCAAGACCAAAAATAATCTGTGCAAGCGCGTAGCCGATTGATGAAATGGCCAAAATTTTGGATTTCTTCATTCCATTCGCAACATTTGACCAAATAAGCGCAAAGATAAAATTGGTTGTACACATCGCTGCAAACGAAACGCCAAATACGTGAGGCGCAAGATTGAGCCCCTTCATCAGCGATGGTGTTACTGGATGGGCAAGATTCATCCCAATTGTAAGCAATAAGTTCAATACAATAAATACTGGCATTTTGTGTTTGTTTATATAATTCCGCATTGTTCACCTCATAGTAAAAGTAGGCGATTAACCTACTTTACAGTTTATTATGGATTCGACTGTTTGTCTATTTCTTATCCCAAAGTTTCGATGGATAGGTTCCATCTGTTTGGAATGTTTCAAATTGTTTTAAGACCATTGGTTTATCTTCTTGGTATGTTACACCAAACCAACGATCAGGGGTATCAAGGACTCTAACTTTTAGTTTTCCATCATGGATAAGGCTACCCACATCATTAGGAAGTAGGGCTTCTGCTTTCATTGGATTGTCTGCGACATCTTCTTTAAGGAAACGTTCAAACTTTGATTCCATTAATGTAAAGATAGCTGGTGTGAATCCCCAGAAGTTCATGGATACTTGTGTTCCATCCGGAATTAGCGACCCTTCAGGACCACCGATAACACCAACATCTGTACGTTTGATGCCATCCATCTCGACAATGTCTGTTAAGTATCCATCTTTAATTTGGCAGACGCCACGTGTTACCGTGCCATTATCAGTGATAGTGTTATCAACAATATATCCCATCATTGATGCTTCTGTGTCACTAACATCTTCCGTTAAGAAGCGTGCCATTTCCACAAATGCTTGTTTCCCATAATAATCATCAGCATTGATAATAACAAATGGTCCACTGACTTGATTACGTGCCGCAAGCAATGCATGTGTAGTTCCCCATGGCTTTTCACGACCTTCGACACCCGCAAACCATGCTGGCACATCATTGATATTTTGAAATGCATATTCTACATTAATGTAAGGACGAATTTTCCCTACTAATTCTGCCTCAAAAATTGCTTCATGCTCTTCACGAATGATGAGTACTAATTTATTAAAACCTGCCTCAATTGCATCAAAGATTGAGAAATCAATAATCGCCTCACCGTTTGCGCCAAATTTATCAATTTGCTTCAAACCGCCGTAACGACTTCCCATTCCGGCTGCTAAAATAACTAAAGTTAGATCTTTCATAGTATCCTCCTAAATCTAGAACTATTGTATCATAAACGTTCTTCATATTTGTTCGATTTATAGAAATACCCATGATTTGATATTCTCGTATAAAATCATATTGCATTTCATCACATGATTGAGTATCATGTATATACATGCCGCCATAGTTCAATGGTAAAATAGAGCAATGGTAATGCTCAGTTCCGAGTTCGATTCTCGGTGGCGGCACCAGAAGACATTAAACCCACTAGATAGTGGGTTTTTATTTTATTATCCCCTACAAATCCCCTACATTCGGATATTTTTATTGCAAATTAACCATTGATTCCCTAATTTTTGTGTTAGTTTAATTATGGTATAATATACTAGATAGAGGAGATACTCAATGGAAAACATATCATCAAAGACGGATAATTTTGCTTTTTCGATTTATATGGGCTTTAAGAATAAGATTTTGAAGAAACTTCCCACCTCAGAACAACCTTTGTATTATTTTTATGGTGGCGTAATAAACAGTAAATCAAAGAAGGTTCCTACCATGTTTGTTATCACAAATGATAATTTGTACTATATGAGCCCGCAACCTTTTGCGACGCTCGGATCAGTTTCTTTGAGTTCGATTAGCAATATGAGAATTGATACCAAATCCGATGGCTCTCACCTAATCGTTGAACTCGCTGGATCTGTAGTTGATTTCGTTTTCACAGGGATCGGAACACCTAACAAAGTTATTGAAAAGATTAGTGAAGTGAAATCTACCCCAACCAACCATAACGGATCCGGTGCAGTTGTTTCAAACCTAGCTCAAATTAAAGAACTGAAAGAGTTGCTTGATATTGGGGCAATCACTCAGGAAGAATTCGACCTTAAGAAATCTCAGTTACTCGATATATAAAAACAAAGAACGGCGCAAACCGTTCTTTTCTATTCCACTATCCTAACATGTCTAATATCAGCCCAGTCAATTGCTTCATCACCAAGATATAAACATTCTTCATCCGCGAAGCCTTCAAACTTACCTACACGGTCTTTATACAAGCGATCCACGTTATCCCTGAACTTCAACTGTATCGATATAGTCTTAGACTTCAGGAACGCTTCTTGCAGTACTGTGTCGATTTGTGTGCGTGACATTTGCGGTAATTCAATTGCCACTCTTTGACTATCTTCTTTACCAGCATTTATCGTTTTAACTAATTCATCCATTGCAAATGCAGTACCCCATTTTAAACCGAAGGGTCTGTCGTGATAATCATTGTATGGTTTAAATTCTTTTTTTGTACGTTTCATACGATCACCTCAATTAAAGTATACACTTAGTATCGGACAGATTGCGACGCATATAAATTATTTCTCATGGACCTCGACGAATATAGAACTGTGCCATCATCCATGATTATCTTATGGCCATCATAATGTGCCACTCTTTCGGAATTTACTATGAGCGATCTGTGCACACGTATGAAGACATCTGATTCGAAGGATTTCAATGGTAGATAGCACTTAGTTACTCCATTGTTATGGTGAATGTATATTTTTCTTCTGCTTAAGTCTATGTGTGTAATTGGGTTGTTGTTTATTATGTATTTTCCTATTTGCATATGATCACCTCGATATGAAGTGTGTACATCCGACAGGATTACCTAAAAAAAGAACCGTCCTTATTCAGGAGCGGTTTATCGGTCGTAAGACCCTGTAAAATAAAACTACTTGGCTGTAAAGCCTTGTTACATATATATAATAACATATTTTATGAACCTGTCAATTGCACTACTTTAAATAATTATTTAAGATTGCTTCATCCATCAAATCAAGAACGTCGTCTTCTACGCGAACTCTGCAGATGGGGTCGAACTCGTTTATCGGATTATAGATTCTCACTTTATCCACTGTTGTGATATTTAGCGGGAGCAACAATGAATCTTTCCCCACGTCAGTGTATTTATCAAGAACATTTCTAATTTTTAACACTTCACTATTCGAAACTTTCTCCGCTTTGCTCACCAACTCCCACAACTTCACAATATCGGTGGACTTTCTCATTGACCGATTCGCTAGCCCCTCTATCACAAGCTCTCGCTTCATTTCTGCGAGAAGCTTCGGTGCGTCACTCGAACGCTTCGACAACTCTATTCTCTTCTTAATGTTGATTGTGGCTCTTTGAAACTTTAAAGCCTTCTCTATTTTAATATCTAAATCGACTTCAAATTTTTTTAGGATGTTCATAATCACCGAATACCCGATTGGGATGCGGTGTTTCCCCTTTTTATAATCATCTTTTTTTGAAGTGATTGGCATTACAGTAATGGTTCTCGATTTATCTGAATCTGTTTTATTCATAACAATCGCATAGTGAGGACCACAAAATTCACTGCCGGGATTTGAACCGAAATCAACAAAAACTAGAGTGCCTCTTTTATATTGTTTTTCTGTTCGATTGTTGAATATATGAATATCATTCATTAAGAAGTTGGATTTCTTGTCAAGCCATTTTGGCAATGCATTAACTTTGGGACTTGCTGAGTTTTGAATAAAAATCTTGAAAATCTTTTGTGCATGATCCAATTGATTTAAGCGCACTTCTAAGTCATTCATAATTAACCTTCCTTATAATGTATCTCACCAATAAATACTACACTGGATATAAAAAAAAGACCACCCCAATTTAGAGGGTGGCTCCGTTTCTATTTTAACCCAACTTTAACCGCTATGTACCCTAAGACACACAAGAGCGCAAACTCGACAACCTTATCGTACCACTTACCCTTTACTTCGTAAGGAGCACGTTGTAGTCCGATAATTTGTTTATTTTGCTCGTCGACTCTTTGTTCAAGAGTTCCAATTCTGCGTTCGTTATCTTTAAATCTACCCTCCACCGATTCATCGATTTTGGTTTCCAGTCTCACGACATTCTCCTTTACATCACGTATTGCTAATAATAGTTTTGTTTCGTTAGTTTCCATTGTGTCTCCGAGTCTTTCGTCATTTGATTTCATATTTCGGCGCATCTGTAACCGAGATTTGTGAATTGGCGACCCATACAATATTTGGATCGAATGACGGAACACTAATTTTTACTCTCCCGTTATCTTCTTCCAAAATCTTCGCTGATCGATTCGCTAGGTCAGTTAGTTGATTATATCCGCCAGGATATGTCTCGTCTGTTCGAGAGACTTTAAACAACCAAGTTTGACCGCTTAAGTTAGCGTAACGCCCTACATTGGTTTTTGGTGGTGTCGGCTTCGCTGGTTCGCCTACGAATCGAGCGGCACTGTATTCTTTTGAGTTATCCGCTTCTCTTCGGGCAATGTAACCTTTTGAGGTTTTAACCCAAACAATTCCCTCGTTAATGACATAGTGCGTGTATGGGAGCTCTTCATTATATGGAAGTCCATCAACTCGCTCTGCGCTAAGTGATGGACCTTTTCTAATGTTGGAACCATTTTTATCGGTTGCTGTTACAATTCCATTCTCAGCCTTCAGTTCACCTTGTACATCATCGTAGCTCGTAAATTCTCCATCCGGGAGCATATATCCTTTTACAGTCATATCCCATACTCGACAGATTTCAGATACAGTACGACCATACTTGAATAAGAAGTCGTTGCCTCGTTCGCTATATGCGGACTCAGAAACATAAACCTCGCCATTTTCGATTTTCTCAACAAAAGCAACGTGGCCGTAACCTGCATCAACGAATACTACTAAAGCGCCTACTGTTGGAGTATTTGTGTCAACCGACCAATCTTTAGCGTTTCCTCTACGACGTTCTAATGGTACACGATAACCTGTCGCTTCTTGTTGGCGACCAACTCCATACCATGTACAGTTCCCTGCGGCATTTTTATTCGTCATTGCACTCATCGTACCACCACAACTCTTGGGAGCATATTCATCTTGGAGCGCATTAAAACTACCGCCGCCATAAGTGTTGTAAAAAGGCAAACTTTGTAAGTCTGCCCCATTTTTTCTGATTTTAAAGGTACCCATCACTCGTCACCTTTTACCTTAATTGTGTTGAATAGGCCCTCTTTTTCGGGTTCGGTTTCGTTTCCTTTTTGAAACTGTGTACCGAAGTAAAAACCGATGATCACTGTGTAAATCGTGGTGAACTCTTGATTGGATTGACCAGTGATTGATAGGTAACCAAATACAACAGTCAATGCTAATGTTACGATGCTTTTAACATCTATTAATTTTTTAAATTCTTTCATATTTTCTCCCTCTATTTCCAACGACCTTTCGCAATACTTACAACATTTTCTGTCGCTATCCTTGCAGTAAAACTAGAAAAAAAGTAAATTATCGCACTTATTCCTGTAATGTTTATTACATTTGGTACAATTAATTGACTCAAAGAACCGCTTGAAGTAGAGGCTCCCACATATGGAGGAACAATAAAAGGAATTGGGAACACCCAGGTTACCCCGCCTTGTCCCAGACTTCCGTACTCTCTCATCATCGTCATTTCTCCGCTCGCCATCTTCACCCAGTAAGTTCCATCTGTAAATCCATGATCTAGCACATAGTCACTTGATGTTTTATTAATCATTTCTTTCAATGCGCCACTCATTCCGTTCAAGAAATCAGCGCTTACTATGTTAGTTGATGTCGACGCTTTTGGCTTATCCTCTATATCATAGTCTTCCCAATTCTCTGCCGGGATGATGTTTTCTAAATCTTCAGGCATTAAATCTCCTCCTTATCTAATAGTAGCTTTTCGAGTCTAGTCATCCTTGCTTCATGGTTTTCTAACTGCTCTCTCATATGTCTGTTCTCTTCTTCTAGACGTTTGCTACGTCTATCTACAACAGCAATGCGAATTACCTTAATTTCTGCATAAAGCAATGACAAGTAACTCTCGTCTTTTTGAAGCATCTTGAATTTCTTCATCCACTCATTCGCGTCATGGTATCCCCAAACTATTGAGCAATACTTAAACAATGCTCTTTCGACATCCTGACCTATATATCCAACACTGAACTTGTCGTCATGAATTGTCTCAAACGACATTTCTTGTACATCCTCGAAGCAGTCAAGAAGTAATGGATCAATTGGAGCAATGTTTCTCTTATATCTTTTATCAGATGCGACATTGGGTTGATTTTGAAGGTAAATATATTCCCATCTTGCGCTTCCGTTTCCAATCCATTTAGAACCTGCGAATGACGAAGGATAAACACCTGTTGCCGTAAGTGTGTTTGAATTCAAGTTTGATGTTACTGTCAATCTACTCATTGTTACAAAGTCGATAGCGTTGTTCGCTCTAATTGTGTCAGACCTTAAAGATGTCGTCTGTAAATCGTCGAAATATCCTGTTGTTGTATTGTTATCGAAATTCTTATATATGACCCAATCACTAGCGGTGCCGCCGATATTTTTATTTATAGATAGACCACCATTTTTACCAAGAATTAATGTGAATTGGCTCCCATACATTCCTAAAGTATCGTTAGCATTCCAGTTTTTTAGCTTCACTTCGCCTATTCTAATTTCTTTATTTTCAGAATCGAAAGCAATTTTCCCGCCTTCCGATTGAATAGAGCCATACATGTATACCTGTTCTTCGCCATCAATTGTGACAACTTTAAATATATCTTTTGTTCTATCTTCGTTTTGAACTAAAAAATTCTTACCGTACACCCTTATGCCTTCCCTTGCAGTGATTTCAACGCCTGCATTGTGAATATCATCCGACACTTCAGTAATTTTTACCGTCAATCTGTTGTCTAACAACGTCACTAAGTTTCGCGCATAAATCTTCACATCGTTTGCATCTTCGCTCCAGCCCACAGGATTACCTCGAACGAACATTTCTTCCGCAATATTAAACAATGAATCATCGCGTGTGACGAATTCTAAGCTCGCCCACATCGTTAATTGAGCCGGAGTGAATGAGATTGCCTCAATCATCTTTTGACCATCTAGCGTGTGCTTGGTGCGGTTTATGAGTTCTTCCTTTTCGTTGTACTCATTGATGTATAAATCAAACGGAGTGTTTCCGATTGTCCGTTTGCAGCGATAGGAGTAAATGCTATCAGGAACAATAAACGCCTTTTCTGATTTCGCTGTTCCTACAGTGTAGAACTGCTTTGACTTACCGCTTAGTGATAATCCATCGTCAACAACATCGAATGTCGGACTTTGCATAGTGCGGGTTCTTTCGGGAGCTCGGAATATTGTTCTCAATCCACCTTGCTCGAAAGTCCATAATGGATAGGTATTGTTTTCAATTTCTAGTAAAGCGTTGAGGTTTGGAATCAAATTGAATCCCACTGCTGTCGACCTAACCAAAAGTTCGATGCTGTCTAGGTCTTGTGTGATGGAGGTTGTTCTATCGCTACGGTCGCCAATCTCTTCTACTAGAGTTTGAATTTTCCCGTTTTGTTGATCAACCATAAGATATACATTTAAACCCTGTCTGCGTCGGTCGGTATAAACGACAAATTCGCTCTGAACATTGGCTGTCAAATCACTCCCTAGCATTTCTTGGAATCCAGTTGTTGCTGTCCACGTTCCTTTTGTGATGTATGACCGATATGTCTCGCCGTCTTTATCAACAAAGGAGACGTAATCACCAAATTTCATTGTTAGATATCCAAACCCCGAATATTCGAAAGGAACATATCTCACTGCGCTGATACTATCAAAGATTCCTGGCGTTAATTCCTCTCTGCGTTTATCAATGATTTGATTGTTCGCAAAGACTAATTCCACTCTTTCATCAAGCGGAATATCTTCCCAGTTTTCAGGATAAGCATAGTTATCGTGTTGCGGTTCCCTTGAAACGTTCAATACGTTCGCCGGCCCCCAACTCTTTTCTCGTTTCATCGTCTTTTCGCCACTTGAGATTTCATCAATAATTACATGATTAATTTCTTTTACGACAAGAGAATCATTTTCGATTGATATAGTGGAATTGCAAAATTGAGCAATCTGTTCGAGTGCATCCATATATGTATGGTCGTTATTGCTCCATTTATCTTCTTCAATGACATGATTACTTCGTGTCCAAGTGTCGACTGCCAACGGTATTCCGAGAAGCGCACAAATAGCCTCCACTGTGTTCTTTATCGTGTTTGGGTATGTTATTCCCAAATCGTTTAAATTCCATGTAGCGTACGCCCTAGCAAGTAAGTCGTATGCATTGGTAATCGTTGTTTCGTTTTGATCGTCAGAATACTCATATCCACCCCTTGCAACGATAAATGTTCCGAAGTTGTACCACGTAATTTCTTCATCAGTTGGATCCTGTGTCAAGTTCATATCCCACACACCGAGTTCTACCTTAATGTCTGTGTTGTCCAAATCAAGTCGTCCGGGAATGGTTGCGGTTAGACTTTGCACTGAAGGCTTCCATAAGTTACTATCGAAAGAAACTTTAAAATCTTTTATATCTTCAATAACTTCATTAGTTGAAAGGAGCGTGATACGTTTCCGCATTCCGCTCCCTAATGTTTGCAATAACTCTTTCAATTAAGCACCTCTTTTCGTTGAGATAAAATTCACTTTGATTCTGTCGTAATTTCCGGCTAACGCTTTTCTTAAACTCACTCCGAATGAGTTGGAATAAAAAACTGACGTCGCTTTTTCTTTAGTAAGTGGGTTGTACCATTTAATGGTTTGTCTAGGGCTGTTGCATACTCGAATCAAATTTGATAATTCTTCACTTGTTTTTGGTGCGAACTCGATTTCAAGTTTAGGGAAAATTCCAATTAAGGTCCCCATAAACTCTCCATCTTTATAAGTTCGCCCTGTATCTTCACTCCACAATTTCTCATAGAGGACACTTAGGTCGGTGAGGATGTTAAATTCAATGTCGTTGATTTCGACTGTAAAATTATCCGATATCAAGAACAACACCTCCATTCGAATTCATTTGTCTTTTTTGTAGTTCAGAAAGTAAAATATCGACTATTGTCTTTTCGCCAATCTTGATCGTAATGTTTCCGCTGTTTCCTCCACCCATCATGTCACTTAACATCGACGCCATTTGTTCAAGGGCTCGTGTATCGTTTTCTAACGGAACAACAGCCTCTTTACCACCGTCACCAATAATTGCTTGTGTAGGTCTATTGACGACACCACCACGTTGCAATCTGTTGATTTCAGGAACGTTAATTCCTGCGCCTCCAATACCAGGAACCCAGTCAGGAATCTTGATTTTGTTCGCTTGACGAATAAAGAAGTTTAGTGCATCAATGATTACGTTAATAGGAATTTTGAATATATTCGCAATACCATCAATAATATTGGTAAAGATTGAAACGATTCCTCCCCATGCTCGCGACCAGTCGCCGGAGAATACACCTGCGATGAAATCGATTAAGCCTTTGAAGATTCCTTTGATATTCCCAATTACCTTTTGAACACCGCTAACCATTCCGTTAATGATGCCTGACCAAAACTCGCCGATTCCTTTCATGAATCCTACAACAAAGTTTTTCATAGCAAGGAATTTATCAATAATGTTTTGAATAGCATCTCTTGCGCGTTGTTTGATAGTCTCCCAACCTTTAGAAATGTTAGTTTTTAAATCGTTCCACCACTTTTGAATGCTTTCGATACAACCGTTCCACCATTCAACAATTGCATCAATCGCGCCTGTGAACCCCTCTTTTATACCTTCCCATGTTTCACTAAACCACAACCCAATGCTTTCTAGTGTCTCTGTGAAGAAGTTTACAATGTCTTCCCAGTGATTCCAAAGTACGAGAATTACTGCGATAACCGCCGTTATCGCTATGACAATCCAGCCAAATGGACTAATTGCGTTGAAAATAGCTGTTGCAGCGTTTATCAACACCATCGCAGCTTGATAAGCGAGAAGAGCGGTCACTATAACACCAATTGTTACTGCGATCGCTTGTGCGACAGGATCTCCTTCTTCCAACGCCTTCAAGAAGTTGTCTGCCGCATTCGCAACCTCATCGAATACGACCTGTAACCCCTCGAATATAGACTTCAAAACTTCCCAAGTTCCTGTTGCGAATTTCTTTCCGATTGTGTTCCAAAAGATTCTAAAAGATTCAATCACAACCGCAACAATTCCGCCAAGTGCATCAATCAGTGAAAACACAGTATTTAAACCTACAGGCACAAAGTCCGTCAAGAACCAATGAATCAAAGGCTCCACAAAGTCTTTCAAGAGTTTATCGATTACCGGATTAAGCCTTTCGATGACTTTAGCAACCGTATTAAGACCTTTGGGGACAATGTTTTCTGCCATCAATTTGATGAATGGACCAAGCGAGTTATTCACAACCCTAGTGATGCTATCTCCAATAATGGTGAATGTAGCGCTTCCGACTTTCTTCAATCTTTCAAATGATTGTTCAAGCGGTGCAAAGTCGATGCTTTTAAGAATATCTAAGAATGGTTTGAATCTCTCTGCCATTCCCAGAATCCATTCTTCGAATTTCGATGTATCAGGAACGGGAACGCTTATGTCACCAACTCCGCTTCCGCCACCCCCTGAATTGTCGTTGGAATCCGAAGTCAATTTATCTACTTCATCAAATCCCGCGAGCATTCTTTTTAATTCTTTATTTGTTTCTTTCACTCCACTAGCAATCCCGCTTGTGTTTTTGCTTGCGCTTTTGGATGCGAGGTCAACTCCGAAGAATATCTTTAACACTTGGGATAAGTAACCAACTAAGGTAGCGGCGAGGTTAACTAAGAACTGAATCACCGGAGCTAGAGCGTTTGATAACGTACTCGTTATAGATTCAAGCTGTGCTTTAGTTCTTTGTGCAGCCACATCGTTTGAGTTCATCCATGTCGTTGCCAATCTTGATAGCATCGTATAAATTGAACGGATAGAAAAAAGCGCCAATGCATAGCGCCCTAATTTTCCAATACCTTTATTGACAGAGTTCGTCATATTCGTTGCAGCTTTGCTGGCTCTATCGAGATTTGGAGGAATCTTTTTTGATTCAGTGTCTGATTCCCTAAGTGTATCTTTAAACTTGACTATCTTGTCAGTTGATTGAGCAACCTTTTCGTCGAGTTTATTGAATTCTGCAGTAGTCTTTTTTAGTTGATCTGCAAGTTTCGTTTCGTCTCCAACTTCCTTCATTTGCTCAACGAGCTTATCAGATGCAGCAGTCATTTCTGAAAAGTTGGTTTTAGACTGTGCCAGTTCATCTGTAAACTCTTGAACCGATACAGTACCTTCTTCGAATTTCTGTTTCAATTCTTCGACATAGGCGACTTCTTCCTCGATGCCCATGTGTATTTCTTGGTTCTTCAGGTCCAAGTCATCGAGCCCTGCGAATTTTGCGGTAATATCATCAATCTTCGCAGCTTTGTCAGACATCTGAGTAACGGTTTTGTCAACCTCTTCTTCCATCTTTTTAAGATTTGCAGCCGCAGCTTGCTCTGCTTCGCCGGTTTGCTTTGAAACTTCATCTTTGAGTTCCTTCAATTCCTTCTTTGCATTTGCAACGTTAATTGTTGTGTCAATTTCGATATGCCCATTAGCCATTTGTTTCACCTCCCTCTATTTCATTCATAAGTTCTGCAAGTGTTGGTTTTGCAACTTCCTTGCCTTTTAGTTTGTACCGTTTTTGGGCCTCTTCGACATTTCTTCGATGCTTTGGATCTTTAATATCAGATAGCTTTGTTGTGCGAATTTCTCGAACGTTATTAATTAGCGTTCCGTTCAGCGACTCGATTAAGTCGATAAACTTCCAAAAATGGATTTCCTTTTCCCGAATATCAATTGCTGGAAATTGCGTTTCAATTGATATTGCAATAAGCGGTAAGTCTTGAACAATATCGATGTCATGAACACGGGTCTTTTGAACCTCTAATTCTTCACCTCTTTGTAAGTAAAGGACAGCCTTATCTAGCATGAAAACATCCTTAGGTGCATCTTTACCAAACAGCATCGTTAATACGCCGTAGGTGCGCTCCTTTGGGCTCACATCAGAATCTATAAGAGACATACACCGCAATCCGACGGTGTAACTTGTGTTAATCGGATAATACTCACCGTTAGGATGCTTTACCTTAGTAGGGTATTTAATGTTTACAATACGTCATCATCCTTTTCGACTGAGTATTTGGCATCCCATTCAGTCATTTCTTCTTGCGCTTTCTTCATTGCTGGCTCAAACTCTTTTTCCAACATGTCGAAGAACACTTTGTACTTCGCTGGTGACATTGATCCTAAGAATATTTTCTGATATGTCCCTTCGCCCAGTAATTCGTCAATGTTTTTGTTAACGACCGATAATTCCTCACGAGTGATTCGTAGTAATTGACGGGTTAGCACTCGTTCATCGGCGTACTCTTTTTCGGCCTTCTTTGTGCGACGTTCGATATTGGCTGATGATGTCGCGAACGAATCTTGAAGAGCAAATAACCCATCTAATCGAGCGATATCTGTTACATCCAGTGTGATGTTAACTATTTCTCCTCGTTCGTTCTCAACTTCAACAACATGTGCGTTTTCGTTTTTAATCTTGTATGTCATGGTTTCTCCTTAAATAAAAAAGGGGATTTACTCCCCTTTGTCTGTATCTTCAACCTTTACGGTCTTAGTCTTACGCGTTACGCGGCTAACTACTCCCCCGTTGCTGCGGTGAATGTAGCGGTTTCTGCAACTTTATCAACCGTTGCGGTTCCTTCGATTGGGTCGCCGTTGAGTGAAATGTCGTAGTTAAGCATGAGTGCCTCTCCACCTGATCCACCTTTTTCGTTGATGATAACTGTTGCTGCGTGTTTTGTTGCTTTGAACGCTTTATACGGGTAGACGATTAACACGTCGGTGTTTAAGTCTGATCCAACTGCGAATTTCATTGCCAATTCATCCACGAAGTCAAACACAGGTACACCTGCCCAACCTTCAGTTGGAGCGTTAAGTTGCGCTTCATATCCTGTTACGGATGTGTTTGCGTTTAATTGATGAATGTATTGCTTTGTATCGACTTTAGGGTTATATGAAAGCATTTGTTCCTCGACACCCATTCCAATAAGATTGAACTTTGGCGCTGCTGTTGTACCAGTGTTCATGAACACTAGCATGTCAGGGCGCAATAATTGTTTAATTTCTGCCATTGGCTTCTCCTTTATTTTAGATATATAAAAAGCAACCCAACTAGGTAGATTGCTTGTGTTTGGTCTGCTGACACAGCTTGTAAGTATGGTGTTGTGTCAACTTTCATACTTTGAATTCGCGGTATCATTGGGTATTCTTCTTTATCGTTTTGTTGCTCAATCCATTCCTGAAAATCCTTTAGAAATGACGAGTTATCAACATTTACTTCCAACGCTTTGTCGTAGTCAAATACACACTGCAATGTTACTCTGTATTCCCTACGTGTTACACCGTTCAAGAAAGTATTAAGTATTCCCCCATTCACCATCTGTTCTTCAATCAACGAAAACGAGGTGGCGTATTCAGGAAGATACTCAACGTTAAAGATATCTGTTTCTTCAATTTTCGAGAACCCTCTCAAGAATCCTCTTACTGCTTCAATCATGTGTTAACCTCCATTCATTTTCTTTTGCGCCGCCTTGATCAACGCATCACCTTTAACGGCCATCATTCTCACATCCCATTTAGGTCCAGTTAACGAACCTCCGTGATACTTAAGTTCTTCTGCTGTTTTCACCTTTACCGTATTGGGCCTGCTCCAAAAACCATAGGACGGGCTGAAGAACGCACCCTTCTTCGTAATTGGGTCAACATACTTTAAACCAGTGTACTGGTAGTGGGCATAGGCGCTTTCGTAAGCGATAGCGGTATTGCTTTTAATGAACTTGAAGTTTTGCCTTAATGCAAACCCAAGAACTGGGGTAAATGGGTCCATCAACCTTTTAGCTTCGTTTGTCACAAATGACTGAACTTTCCCTCCAGGTAATACACCTGCTTCACCAAGTATCGTTCCAATGCTATCAAGTTTGACCTTACCCATTACTTGACCCCAAGAACGAAATGATGTGGAAGAACAAATGAATAGTTGTTGTGATCAACACTTTCGATAGTGTAGTGTTCGAGCCCCTTGAGGTCTTTTACACTTTCGATTTCCTTGTCGTATTCGCCTATAACAACATAGGATGTTTTTGATAAGGTAAATCCCTCCCCTTTAAACTCGTTAGGGGTAACATACTTACTCATATCAAGGTCTTTCTCGTAAACGAACACTTTCCCTTGGTCTGACGAGGTTACCTGTACAGAACCCAATTGTACCGCTTGTGTTGGATTAAACTTACAATGTTTAATGAAGTGGCGTTTGTACTTCGTTTCTCCCTTATCGAGGTAAGGATTGAAAATTGTTATTGAATGAGGTAAGAAGTCCATGCTAAATACCTCGATTCAATAGGTTCGTGGGGTATAGGTACTTTTGCATAATGCGTATTCCCTTGTTTGTGGTATCTTCCTCAAGTTTCTTAACCATACTTTCGCTAGATTTAAAACTTACGGAATGATCAGTCACAGTTTCCGAATTGATGCCGCTGTAATATGCATTGTCTGCGTTTTTTGCCTTCTCTAAAAGATTGTCACTCATGAATAAGTTGTCAATCATTTCCTTCAAAGTAATTCGGACGAGTTCTCCTCGTGTTGAATTGAGGACCTTTTGAATCAAGTGGCGAGACTTCATAGTGTACGAATCAAGAGCTAATCTAGCCCTCAACTCATACGCATTGAACATTTCGAGGGTAACCGATGTACCACCGAACTCTTGATACTCTTCAAATGTTAGATACATGGTTAACTCCTCTCAATCAACTCGATTATTTGTTGTTTTGTAGCCTTACTAGGTATGTCAATACCTAGGGAATCCGCCATTTCTAGCAGTTCACCCTTTGTCATCGACATATCATATCCACGTAAGGCTGTTATTCCCCCACAACTTTAATGTTTTTTACGATTGCAACAGAATTCAACTTCTTCGCAACAATCGCCGCAACGAATTCAACATCGCCTGTGTGGACCGCTTTCGCTTCATTGAAGTTCGGTAAATGAATTTCGACAAGCGGTGATCCATCAGGCGAAACACCGTGAACTCCATCCATTCCTTCACGCCATAGGTAGATATCAGTTAAACCAGTCGCACTGGTTTCGATGATTTCATCGGCAGTACCTGGTTTGTAACCCATCCCAACAATACGGGTTGCTCCATACCAGTAAACAACATGACCCAATTCGTCACGAGTATATGATACATTAGGGATTGTATCGGCAATGGTTTGGAAAATTGCGAACATATCACTATTCATTCCCATGTGTGTGAAACCTTCTGTTCCTTTGAATGCTTGGCGTAGTGCATACAGCAATTGTTGTCCATTTGCCTTAATTTTGGACGCGTCTGACAGGTCTAATGACTCTGCATCCACAATGTGCGCACTTCGTGATTCTGCAATCGCCTTGAGTCCATCAAATTGAAGTACATCAGTTGATTTACTTCCGTTGATGAATAGATCATGGAATAGAGCAACTGCAGCTTTTGCTTTTTCACGAGATTGGAAAGTGACCAAGTCGATTACTTGTCGTTCGTCACGTGCCAATACTCGGTCAATTTGCCATGAACCACCCATGATCTTTAAGTTTGTTGTTTCTTGGTTTGTTGCAGCTTGTTGTGGTACATACTCTGTATTTAACGCACGAGGCGCTGCATCTGATTGTGTTGTTACTCGGTTATATACATAGGTCAACGATACCCCGTTGGATTTCGCTGTATCGTCAAACGGTAATGTTGCTAGAACCGGACTTGCGATAAAGTCGTCGATAATTTCATTTGTTAACTTGTCTTGTGACAGTTCTTTTGCTTGCGCTAATGTTACTGGCATTTATATGCCCTCCTTTTATCTGTATAGTTTTTCTTTTAAATCTTCTTCCAAAGTCTTTTCTCTCTTCGGAGGCGTTCCTGCAGCTGCACCAGTGGCCTTTACTTCACTACTCAAGTGTTTAAGGTCTCCACTTAATTGCTCGCTAAGGTATTCTGAAAACCCAATAATTTGACCATCTTTGAATTCAGACTCTTTCGCTTTGTTGTAAACGTGTGCCCTCAACGCTACTGTGTCTTTAGTACCGCTTTGAGCAATCGCTACATCCACTGCAGCGTTGAACTGATTGTCTCTGAGTTGTTGTTCCCAAGTTTCTTTTTCTTGGTCGTACTTCGATTGCAAATCATTAAGTTTCTGTGTTGTTTCTTCGCCGGTTGACGTTTTCTTCAACTCCTCGATGTCTGTGTCTCGCTGAGCCAGTTGTTCCTTGTACGTCTCGGAATCTTTAACCGCTGTGTCATACTTTGCTTTATCAACATAATTACCCGATGTCAGGTCTGCTAACTTGATGTCTTTACCCTCAAGCTCAGTGGATAATGCGTTGTATGTTTCTTCAGTTACTAATCCTTTCAACACTTCAATATTCGGCATATTTTTTCTCCTGTGTTTTTTAAACGACGTTCTCTCGTCCTAGTGGCTCGTTTAAATGTCGTGAGCTTGACCACTCGCTAATTTATAAACGCCCGTATCGAGTAAGGGGCATAATAAAAGACGGAATCGTCCGCCTTGATTTATTGCTTAATTTTGGTATAATCTAAATATGAAGAGGTAATCTCGTGGTCCACTTGGACTTTGCGGTTACCTCTTTCTTTTGTATATCGCTATTAATTCATCTCCCTTCTTTAGGATTGCTGTTTCAACAAACTGTGTATTAAACGAAGTGAAGAGATTTTTTGTCTGATTGTCTAGGTTAGCAACGCTTAGTTTCGTCTCGTCTGTAATATCTATTACAAAGTTGTTAGCTTGTTGCTTACCTTTCCTTACTCGGTCCCTCACAACGTCTTTACCACTACCTTTGATGCTCTTTAAATCCCAATTTTCACCCATAAAGATATAATCGCTGGATGAAAGTGTTTGACCATTGACGCTTGGTCTCGGAACTAATCGAACATCTTCATTAAATGTACTCTTTAACCAATCTGCATTCTTAATTTCCTCACTTCCAAAGTCCATATCTAAATGCGCGTTTTGATTTGTATATGTCTCCCCATTAACATTTACGTAATCATTTTCTATAACGCTACCTACACGATTAGGATCAACATTGTCTAGCCACTCTTGTGTTACGTTCGAATACGCAAGATTATCTGGTACCTTAGTTTTCTTAGGCTCAACAATTCTTTCTCTACTATAATCACGGGTTAGGTTGTCGTTGTTTTTAAAGTAGGCGTCGAGTTTATCAAGCCTATTCTTGAGTAGTTTTTTTGAACCCCTCACTTCGTTGTCTAGTCGTTCTTTATCTTCGATTGACATGTCATCCGTGTAGAGTTCTTTCAATGCACTTATGCGGCGCTTAGCTTCTCTTACACCTCTTTCATACATGCGTTGTTTTTGTTCTTGCGCGTATACTACTGCGTTGTCAACTTCATTAATTCTTTCATCAGGCGGAACAGAAACACCTTCGATATATGCATAATAGATATGCCGGCAGTTGACACCGCTGATGCCATCGACCTTACCCAAACCGCAAACTGTGCCGAGTTCTTCTTTTGTGTACACCTTCCCTTGCCAATTTGCATGGTTTTGATGCCCTGTTCCTTTATCTCTTGCACCTAAGTGTTGTGATACATAGAATGTTTCGGTTTCTAAGTGTTCGGCCATTACTTCGTTTGCTTTATTGGCTGATTGACCGATATTTGTCATTACGTATCTTCTTACAACAGCTTCCAATGAATACTCGACAGGTTTCCCCTCTCGCATATAAGTTGCTGTAGTTATTCCCTTTTCTGAAAGGTTCTTTACAGCCCTTGTAATCGATTGATCATAACTATAAGCGCCGACGGATTGTTCCACATACGCTTGTGTAACTATCTTTGCAAAATCTTTATTCTTGCCTTCGATAGCGTTTGTTATGAACACCTTAAGTTCGCCGTTTAACTCACGAGATATATCGTTGATTACGGGCTTGAGGTTGAGTTTTCTCGCATCTTCAAGTACTAATCCCATTTCATACGCTTTGACGAACGTCCCCATGTCTAACGACTTACTAACTGCTGTTTCGATAACGTTATGTATTCGACTTTCGGACAATTTGGTTAATCGCGATATCCTTCTTAATGTCTTTTGGTCTAGAGCGCCCATTTCTTGTAATTTCCTAATATACCAATCTGTCGAACCCCCTTGTATTTCGCCATCAACAAGCATTCTCGCGATGTCGTTAATGAGTAGGGTCTCGATTTCTCGGTAAATCGGCATTACTTCGTCAAGCAGTTTTTGGAAATCACTGTCCTTTAGCATCCTTTATCATTCGACCCCACCTTCTTCGTCGATATCCTCTTGAAGATTTTTGTCTTGATCCTGCTGTCTCTTGAAAGCCACCGCTTCTTCGCGATTCATGTTCTCTGTCTCCATAATTAACTGAATGTCCGAATAGACTCCTATGTTGTGGAGCAACAATGCTTGTTTGATTCGTGCTTCTTTGTCCTGAACAATGCTATCGTCAAAGTCGATTGCTACAGTAGTATCGAGGGTGCTTCCATATTCTAAGTAATGCAAGGCGTTCACAATTCCTACTAAAGCAGTTTCGAACGGTCTCGTGAACTTAATGCGAGTCTTGTTGAACTTACTGTTTGTAGAAACCACTTGTGTAGTGTTTGTATACACTGTTCCATCTCTAAACGAATAAGCATCGTCTCCCATACCGATTTTTCTTCCGAACATGGTGAGATTTTTTTCCAGTGCTCTCTCGAAATCCTCAACACGGAGTTGTGGAGCTTCCACTTGAATGAATCCGCCGTTTTCGAACGTTTCATCGCCATCTATTGCATAAAACAACTCTTGATTTTTATCAAAGATGGGTATTTCGATTGTTTCATCCACCTCCCCTTCAGCGGTTGCTCTTTTAATTGTTTTGAACTTCATTGCGCTTGCTTTTATATATACTCGCATCTGACCTAAATCAACCTCTTTATTAAGTGCGGTATATGAGAGGTCAACTGATTTCATTTCTGCTACTGCGTTAGCGAATATCGGAATCCCCATCGGTGAATCGATGTCGACGTTGTTTACCATTGCGGGTTTTACGAGGTAGAACATCTTATGATCTGATATTACCTCTTCCTCTACCTCGTCGTATGTTAACGAATCCCCCTCATCATCAAAGAAAAGGTTGCGAATGAGGTATTTTCCATTGTCTTGCAATTCATGGATGTTCAAGTAATAAACATTGGTTTCGTATAGCGTCAAAAACGCGACATCAATCACTTCCTTATTGCTCACTCTCAATGGATAGATTGCTCTATCGTCGTAATACTCAAGTTTCGGTCGCCCATCCTTATATGCGACAAATGCCCCGTTGCCAAGAGCGAACGTTTTTTCAACTAGGGCATTAGCATGAACAATGAAGTCCAGTGAATCAAGTGTATCGTCAATCCAAGATTGTTTTTTATCATCACCTACAGTTATCTGCATATCGGGGTTAATAATCACATCAGCCCAATCTTCGGCAGCTTTCTTGGCCATACCAAGAGTTAAACGCTCTCTATCAACCCATTCTTCGCCATTATAAGCATTGAATGAATGGAAGTCCTTTACATTCCCTTGATACCAACTTAACCATGTTGCGCTGTCTTGTTTCTCTATTAGGTCATATCCTAGTCGAGTTAGTATTTCTTCAATTCTTAGCACCACCTAATCACTCCTCTCTTCATTCGCTAAAAGCGGTCTTATTCGTTTCATGTACTTGTGTTGCTCCATTACCAGGTAACGAATCCCATCCATATCGTGGTCGTTTTCCTTTAAAGGTTTTTCAATACCTTTATCTAAGAGCAAGGGGTTGTACTGGTACATTCTAAATTCGTTAATCGCACCAAACATAGTTGGGTCAACATAAAAAGCCCTAACTGTTAGCAGGGCTTGTGTTCTTGTTATACCGGTCGAGACATCATTGTCTGCTCCGATTATTTTTATTCCTTTTCCTCGCTCTCTGAATACCTTCTTCACTTCTTCAGCGAATCCTTTGGCACTAGGGTCAATAACTATAAACACAACCGGCTGTCTTGTGAGTTGTTCAACCTTCAATACGAAGTTATACATATCTAATGCATAATCACTAACTGACTTCTGTTTTTGCTCTCGACCGCTATGCCTGTATGATGCGATACCTTGTAATGCTTTTTCTTTCATGTCTATCCCGAATGCATTGAATGTAGTGGCATTCATTTGACCATAGTCTACGCCGATACCTATATTGGTTAACTGTTGGCCGTGATAAGCTTTAATATGATTCTCATTGAACATGTGATAAATTACATCCCTTACACCGATACACTCTCCAAGCCACAACCAACGGTAATACTCTTCATCAATTCGTTTCGTCTCCTCCGCACTGTCGATAACTGCTTGCCCAATCCATTCAACCGGCATGTCTAAGTACGACACGTGGATGTGGAGCGTTTTGGGGTTCAATCCTAGACGGTTTCCATCTTCATCGTGTATGTACTTCTTTTCTTCTAACCATTGCATAACGGGGGCGTGTGGGTTCTTAGGAGGGTTGAACATGTAGAACATCCTAAAGTTATCAGCCGTGTTTCCACGAATGAATGTAGCTTTGATGTTGTCTATCTCTTCTTTGCCTCGGTCGTACCCCATTTTAAAGAACTCATTAACCTCATCCAGAGTTACTGTCTCGATAGGGAAGTTCTCATCAATCATCCCTTTAGTATCATCGGGGTTATCTGATCCGCTGAAGTAGATGGTACTGTCGTTCTTTTTTACCTTTATCATGTATGGTGCTTTACGCACAACCAACGACCTAGACTCTTTAATGCCTAATCGACTGAATGCTCGTTTGGTTTCGGTGAATACCGTTTGTCTTAATTTGTTGTGGTTCTTACGCATCATGACGTGAGCGCTTGGGTTTGTTAATGCTCTGTTTGATACGTTGATACCTTGAGCTGATGATTTACCACCAATACGTCCTGATGTGAGAATGATATCTTCTACTCCCTGTAGTTTGGTAGGGGAGGCGATGGGGTGTAGTTTCGGCATGATTTGACTTGATAGCGTGATTTGTTTTCTATTCAATGTCATTGACTACCTCCACCACGACGTAGTCTTCGTTGTCACCTCTGTCAGCTTCATTGAGTACACCATAGTGTTTTGCTAATGCTTCCGCACCTTTGAATGCGTCTGAGTTCTTTGTATCAATGTCAACAATGACGGGATCGCGTGTAGATACTTCTCTGCGTTCGCCATTGTCATCCGTCCACACTTCTTTGCGCGATAGACTAGACACTACTTGTTCTTTTTCTTCTCTTCGCATTAATCGGGTGAAGAATTCTAGCACTTCTTGCTTACTTGCTATTGTTTCAGTTTGAATAGAATCGTGAACTATTTTTTGAAGTTCTAAGAACCTTGTTTGAACCTTGGTGAGCGCAAATAGTTTAGATGCATTCTCGTCAACGCTCTTTTCTTTCCATTTCTTACTATGAGGGAACGCCTTTAGGTACGCTTGCCTTTGTGTAAGTCCTTCAACTAAGAGACCCACATATTTTTCTTGTTGTTTAGTCAGTCCAGCAGCAGACTGTTTCTTTTTAGTTGTTATGGTCTACTACCTCGCTTTCTTTTGCTTTGGCTATTTCTTTATATCTTCATATAGCGCATTGACTACGCTAATTCCCACATAGATTAGTTTGTAGATGATTATACAGAATATTAATTCAGGGCTACTGTCTATCAATACGAAGGTAACGAATATTGCGAGTGACTTCTTTTGACTTTCGCTCATTGCTCGCATGTCCCAATGATTTGCGACGTTACGGCTCTTCCCCCAGACGCACCAAGACTCTGTCCAGCCCAAATCTTAACACCGTCAACGCACAGTGTTTCTTGTCTATCAAAGATTGAACTTATTGTCGATTGTTCTTTGGGAGTTTCAGAACTTGCGTATCCCGTCAATATCATTAGCGCAATTACCAATGCTATTAGTATTGGTACCTTTTTCATGAATCGGACTCCAATAGTTCTTTTAGAGCTATGGCGAAATCGTAAATATTCTTCGCAAACCACTTAAGTGCGTCAGCAATCATCCCAAACATTTTTAACAAGGTCTCGTGCATCCGACCACACTCGTTGCCTATCACTGCATAATGATGGTTCAATTTATTTAATTGTTTCTGTCTTACCGCTGGGGATAAGTGTTCCCACTGACTTGATTGTTTGAGTGCGTGTATTTTGTTAATCGCTTCTATTGATTCAATCATTTTAATCCCTCCCTTATCACTCCGAAGTTATTTACATACTGATCACGAGATACGCATACCTCATTCTTACCAATTCTGATTTTTACTCTCTTGCGTCCTACTTTTAGGACTTCTGCCTGCGTCTTTGTGTTGATTTGACACCTTAACCCGTTAGATTCACCTATTGTTGCTCTAGTGCACACTATGATTTCGTTTCTTGTTGTCATGTTTTCCTCCAAATAAAAAGAGCATTTCTGCTCTGTTGTTTCATATAGTAGCCAACCAAGATTTATAACGTATCAGGAAAGGATGTAATTATGACTGTTGATTGGCTATTATTTGAAAGCGACACCAGGGATTTGAACCCTCGCAACTCACGCCATCATCATGACTCTCCATCATGGTGATATTGTAGTATGTCGCATATATGGTGGACTTAAGGGACTCGAACCCTGTCGTTGTGGTTTATAACGTTATTATTGACACAACTTGCAACCATTGCTCCGCCCAAAAATAAAAAGAAGATAGGCAAGGATTTGCACCTTACATTTGCCACACCCTAGTAACTACACTCTATGTTGCGTCGAATACAACTCACAGCGTAGCATTGATATACGTCTACCTATTCCGTCACTATCTTCTTTTTGTGGTTTACCACATTACAGATAATAATTTAACGCTATAGTTTTCATCCACTATGGCGGGGAAGGAAAGAGTCGAACTCACAACGACGGTTTTGGAGACCGCTGTTTTACCATTAAACTACTTCCCCATTTTATTGTCTGTAATCTAGTGCCAAGCTTTATCGCTTGGCTCAGATTTATTTCACTTCATTGAAATGCTCATTGAATTCATCCTTTGATAGTCGTATTGGGTTACCATTGAACTCAAACGCTACCGAAGGTTCTTTACGATGCACAGTTACTAAGTCGTCTACCGCAATACCAATGCGATGTCCCGACAGTTCACTGATACATGTGATTGGTTTAATGCATTTGTACATCGTAATCCCTCCTGTTGCCTTTAGGCAATTTCTTATACTACTATTTTACCACCTTGACAGTGTAGAAAATTCTACACTATTCATTTGCTATTCGTTCAGTTTCTCTGTCTATGATTTGATAAACTGTTTTGCCTTCGTACCCAGTTTTGAAACCTATGTACGAGATTGTTGAGCTGTGCTTATAGCGATATTCAAACACCACACGATACTTTGGTTGTACCTTATTCAATATTCGCTCACAGTGTCGTATAACGCTTTCGCAGTGTTCCTTCTCTGCTATAAGGTCGTTCATCTTATCGTTGAGTTTTGATCTGCGCATCGATTCGTTTGATTCACCGCCACCCACTCGCTCTTCGTAAGTCGTAGCTTTCAGCCCATCAAGTTCATGTTGGATGATGAACTCTTTCTCAGGGAAGACTTTATCAATCCAGTTAATGCATTTACGCCACGAGCTTAGTTGGTCTTTGATGTAGTTAACATCATTCATCGCTTGCTACCAAGTAACAATGAAATAGGCACACCGACAATCACAATCGCTTCAGTCGCAATCAAGATTATCAAACCCAGTCCTTGCACTACATTTACCAACGCTTCGATATTAAACATTATTTACCCCTCCCTGCTGATATTAAGGCAGCAACCATAAAACCGAGCATCGCCCCTAATAATAATCCTGTTAGTAAGTTATACATATCATTTCCTCCTTAAAATGGTAAATCATCACTCGCGATATCCAATACAGGTCCATCATCAGGCGTTGGCTCAGGGGTGTAGGATTGATACTGCTGTGTTTCTTCCTTGTCCTTTGGTGTTAGGTTTTCAATTTCAAACGCATGAACCTCAACAGCATATTGTTTCTTGCCCGTATTATCTTCCCATGATCGCTGCGTAAGTTTTCCATTAACCGCAACTCGGCTTCCGGTTGAAAGATAGTTCGCTGCATATTCTGCTTTTTTCTCCCACACAATGACATTTATCCAATGTGTCTTTTTGTTATCTCCATATCCGTCCGATACTCCGACAGACAGGTTTACTACCGATTTTCCGCTTTGAGTCTTTTTTAATTCGGGATCTCGGCCTAAGTATCCTGTAAGATTTACACTGTTCATTCCGTTTCCCCTTTCATCCTAAATGTTGATATGTATAGCAACGGAGTAATTGCCGACATGGATGCCATAAGCCCTAAGAACACAAACTCCAAGCTAGGTGAAAGTGTGTATAGGTAGAACATAACCAATGCAATTACCACAGCTTGAATGACAATCATCCAGCTTGCGACTATTTGTATATTGTATTTTTTCATTTTCAATCCTCCATGTTGAGATAATGTTTTCTACTGCCGAATTTTATAAATTTACCAACCTTGTCTTCGTATACAGTCTTCGCCCGTACCTCAAGACGCCCATTTGAAGAGAATGCGACCGATTCGTTGTTTGCTGTTATTTGTCTTAATGAAATTCCTGCTTCATATGCAATTAGAACGCCGAGATTCTCTTTTCCATTTAATTGGATCACCTCTTCGTTTGGTTCTCTGAAGTGACTTTTCTTAACTTTGCATGGGCTTAGTATTTTGAAGTTATTCATCATGTTCCTCCTTCTGTGATTCTAAGTATCTGATTGTTAAGTTGATTAATTCAATATCTTTCCACACAACCGAATCATATTGAGGATTAAACCACACCCTATCATTGTTGCTATCGTAATAAACTTTGTAGTAACTTATTTTAGACCATTCAGAATATATTTCGATGTACTCTGTACATGTCCTAACTTGAAGTCCTGTCGTTGAATACCATCTACCACACAATTCCGCAAATGTTGGTGGCAGGTATTGCCTTATGAAACCTTTAACAATGTTAGTGGTCCCAATTAATTTGTAGTCATTTGTTGTTGGTCGAATTATAAGCAATGCATTTAACGCTTCTTCTGCTGTTATCTTTGTCATTCTTCATCACTCCAATCTATTTTTTGACCGCAATCAGTACAGTAATTAAACGCACGCATTGTATAGTTGTAATCCATAATTGACCACCCATTACATTTAGGGCAACTTTTAGTACACGTATCTTCTTCGAAATTAGGATTCATCGGGGTTTCTTTGTCTACTAATTTTTGAAGCAACGAGCATTCCGTTTCGCAAGCATCGTGGTCGAAATCGAAATCTTCAGTAAAGCCCATTTCTTCACCTTGTCCATTTGCAGGTACTGATAGACAGAATTTAATAATCGTGTCTAACGCTTCTTGATATCCATTCGCTTCAGTCACTTCTTTTCTCTCGCTCATAATTTTCTCGTGAGCTTCTTTTTCTTTATTAAATGACATAATTGTCCTTTCTAGGTTTTAAGATAACCCATATCGATATTTATATTATGTTGGGTGAACCAACCTGATAAGGTCGACCCGTAATTTAGAATATGGTATTCTTGTTGTAGGTGATACAGATGAAATACTTTAAAAAGTTGAAATTTTACGACAAAATATTAATACCATTCGTAGTAATCTTTTTTATTACTGAAGCAGTTGTGATCATATTGAGAATTGTAAACCTATCGTTTTGGGGTAGAGCAGACTATATAATTCAAACTTTTTCTATAGTTATGCTGCCCGTAATTATTGTTAGAATATTCATACTAGGAATACGATCTCTATACAATCGCGAAAATTCTCTATACCCAACCTCAAGAATCTTAGCCCTTCTTTTAATCGCTTTTACTCCTGTGATTCTTTTGTTTCTTATGCCATTCATCCCGCTTGTTCCCTACATGTTTCAAGAGCCCATACACGAACACATTATTTTTGAAGGCGAGGACTATGTATCCATTCAGGAATCTGGATTCAATGACTGTAAATTGTATCTCTATGACTATAAAAATGATTTGCTCCGTTCGACCTCACCCTCTTACACTTCAAGTACTCGTAGTAATTGTTTTTCTGCACAACAGATTGATGTTTTTATAGAGGACAACCCTAATTTCCGAAGACTAAATGATTGAGTCTTTTTTGAGATAACCCACATGTTTTCTTGAATTTCAGTATCGTTCTTTCACCCAATTTAGAGTGGCTAGAATGATGCTTTTTTAGTTTCATTGATTTTGTGGTTTTATATCCAGTTCAATGGGTCCAAACCATCGATGTTGTAGCACATCCAAACACAGCCTTTGTTGAATGATGTTTTATGTCCTTTGAATCTTATCCGCTTGTTGAAATAGATTATCGAAAGATTTGCCTTGTGGTACTCCCACATCCTTCCTCGAGTCGGTGTTTCTGTTGTGGAGTTCGGTAGTAGTAACACAAACGACTTAATTAAACCCTGTTCTACTAACGCGAAACTTCTTTCAATAATATGATTCTGTTCACTAAATGGAGGATTTGAAATCATCAGATCACATCCTTCGGGTGGTAACGTGAAATAGAAGTCGTTCCCTAAATCGTCGAATAAGTGTGTCGCTGTATACTGAAGTTTTAATTCCTCAGCCTTCAACTTAAACTCGCTGTCATAGTTGTTGAATGGAAACCATATTTGCTTGAATTGTTCAACATGAATTAGTTTGTAAATTTCTTCAACTACATATCTTGGAGTAGCTACATGATCTGGATTAGATTGTTTTTCGACGTCATATCGTTGTTTTTGATTCACTTTAACCACCCATGACTATTAGACATCACTTTGTCTCGTAGTTCTTTTTCATCTTCGTAGTACATCATGCCGATAATCATTGCGATAACTTGCGCAACAATTCCATTTCCGTGCTGCTTGTACATTTGAGAATTTGACATAACTTCACGTTGACGCTCAATTTGTTCGTCAGTCATTCCCATTAGTCGACCTGTCTCAGTGGGTGTTAGTTTGCGGATGCGAAGTTGGTTTTCTACCACACCAGCATCATGTTGTTCTGCTTTTAGCGTTCGAGACAATCCTTTTAGTGGATAGCCGATCATCGGCTCAAACACTTTTGGCTCACGGTTTCCTCCACCCATTGTCGTAATGGTGTTTACAACGCCATCTGCGCTGTTCACACGGTCAATCCCCATACTTTCAAATTTTGGATTTTGGATCGCATTTAATTGTTTGTCGGTTAGATAGTACTTTTCGTCAACTTCGATTTCCAAATAGTCTTTTAATCGATGTTCTAGTTCAATCGCTTTCGGAAATGAGTAATTCCATTCTCCCAGTATCGAAACCATAAACACTCGATCACGATTCTGTGCAATCCCATAGTTCTTAGCATTCAGTTTCTGAGTATAGTTTGTATATCCTAATCCCTCAAGTTCAAGTTGTATTTCGTTAAATTGCTTGATAAACTTTGATTGGACTAAATCAACCACATTTTCCATGATTAATACTTTAGGTAAATTATCGATGTCTTTAAGTTCTGCCAGGATCCGCAAGACTTCGTATACCAATCCGGAACGTGTATTGTTTAGTCCTTTTTGTTTGCCTGCCTTTGATAAATCAGTACAAGGAAACGAATAAGTTAGTAAATCAATATTTTTCGGAATGCCATTACCTTGAATTTCTGTAATGCTGCCTAGATTGGGATTGTGTCCGTGTATTGCTTCGTATGCCTTGATAGCAAATTTATCAATTTCGCTTGTTGCTACAACATGATAAGGAATTTCTGCAAGGTCTAGGCCCATTGCTTGAAACCCAATGCCGGCAAATAATTCAACTACCCTTATCGGAATATCTTTTTTGAATCTAAACGTCGGATATAGAGCATCAAACAAATCCATTTGATGATTAATCATTGTCGTCACCATCCATGAATGTAAATATGCTGGTTTGTCCATCCTTAGTGATTCCGCTCAACCGTTGCTGCGAGCGCTCATAAATTGATGTATCTTTTTCGAACGCAATCCATTTCAAACCTAAGTCTCGACACGCAACTGCAGTCGTTCCACTTCCTGAGTAGAAGTCGGCAACAATATCACCGTCTTTTGTGTAATCTCTTAGTATATCGGTTATCAATCTGAGCGGTTTTTGTGTCGGATGGATCCTTTCGTCACCATCACTGATGAATCCTTGAGATATATTTGTGTATTTTTTTACGTTTTTTCTCTGAAGATTTGTCCAGATCAATTCACAGTCGCTAAACGGATTATCGAATGCTAAGTGACCTTTTTTATCCCAAACTACCCAGTGAGTAGCTCTTGGAAGCATGTGTGCAAAGTAATTACCACCAAACACAATAACTGTTTTTCCAACTCGTAAAATATCCTTAAACATTTCATCGGTCGGTATCTCAGAATCCCATTCTTCTTCATAAATCTTTACTTTTCCTTTTGATTGTCCAAATCCCGTAATTGGATCCGTTGCTCCTTTATCCATTTTTATGCCATACGGAGGATCTATCAGAATTACATCAATGCAGTTATCAGGAAGTTTCTTGATTGCTTTTGTTGAATCCTCGTTGTACAAGGTATTTAGTTTGTACTCACCTAACATCTTTTAAATTCCCCTTCGTACACAACCGTTTTAATTCCTTTATCCAAAAACACTCGATACGCTTCATCACCAATATACTTGTTGACTGTTGCATATTTTCCTTTGTCTTTCCCACGAGTGATTAAAATTCTCATTCGGTTACCTCCTTGAATAATTTGTAAAAGTCTAATAGTTTAATATTCAGTGACGCACCTGTTTTCAACTCAATAACAACATTCGATTCTTGCGTGATTGTCGTTTGTATGACCTTCACACGCTCAAACTTACTAAAGTCATGGTTGTATCGGTAAACATCCCTTTTGCTTTCCCACACGCTTTTAAATGGCGGAATCTGTATTTCGTTTTGTCGATTCAAAATTGATTGAATTTCTTGTGCAAGAGTCGCTTGTGCATCTTTATCTGACCGCTCGTGCATTTTGATTAAGCCACTGACCAAAATGAATTGATCATGACTGTTTTTAAGTTGTTGGAAATGCTCATTATTCATTTGTATTTGATTCATAGTTACCTCCTAGTCTTCGAGTTCCTTCAGCATGTTCTCGATTTCGTCGTCTACCTCTTTGATGTCGCCTTTTATGGTCGAGTCTTTCGAGTACGTTGGCATCGTTACATCCTGTTGCCTTTTCGAATTCCTTGAAACTGGGTAAACGCTTTTCCAGTTATTGATAATTGATGTGTTTAGAACTGACACCATTTCTGCTTTATCCTTTGCAATCTTCTTCAACTCAGTCAATAACATTTTTGCAGCTCGTTGTGAAAGTGGGTCACCAATTTCTACTCGCATCAAAGCGAACTGTTCGAGTGAGTCCTGAAGCTCAACATTATTATCAAAAGATTTAAAGATATTTATAACTTCAATATCAATTTCATTTTCATTTTCTAAAGGCTTTTTTTGGCTTATGTTTTGGCTTTCCTTTTGGGTTTTATTTGGGTTATTGTTGGCTTTATCTTGGGTATCGTTTGGCTTTTCTTTTGGGTTATTTTTACCACCCTTAGGACGACCGCCTTTTGCCCCATTTAACCTTTGTTTTTGACTGTGACGTTTCCGTTTATCAATCTCTTTTTCTAAGCGTTGATTGTAATAAGAGCCTTTATCGTCAGTAATAAAATTCTCCATCACATAGTCGCTAACATTAGGGACCGCTCTGTCAATATCACCTTTTGCAAGTCTGCCTTTTTGATGTTGCAAGCACATCAATGTAATATATTGCCCACGTTCTTCCATTGTCATCATGTATGTTCCTGTTAAGAAATCAGAACTATACATTAGGAACGCAGGATCCTTGTTTTCCATTTAATCACCTCTTTACCTTAGTGTTAGTTCATCAACGTAATATGTAGTGCCCAGTCCAATTTGCTCTGCATAACTTAATACAACTTCGATGAATATGCTCATTTCTTCTTTATCAAATTGCGATGTACCACGATAGCAACCGAACACGACTGTGTCAGCCTTATCTGTGGTTCTGCGCTCGATGATTTCGACAACTCGATATACTTTACTTAGACTTTCCTTTGTCTGCTCTAAGCCTTGTAAGTAGTCAATTTGAATGCGAGCATTTTTTATCAAATTTTTATAAAGTTCCATTTCAGAACCTTTATCGGTCGAGCCGTTTTCGTGTTTGTCAATCTCATGAATCAACGCCCATATCATTCTGTTTTGTTCCAGTGTGCGCTGAGACTTTTTATCGTTTATTGAAATATCAAGTAATCGCTCTTTATCAATTTTATTGAGCGACTTCCAATACTGACGACCGATAGTGAATGTGACCACTATGTCTTTGTCTGTGAAAAAGAAGTCGCGGAGTTTACCGATTAGTTTCATCAATCGAATCCGCCATCATACATACTCTTCGAGACATCACCGTCTTTAAAGTTTTCTTGAAGCCTGATAGCGTTAATTATTTTTACTTTTGATTCTCGGCATGGTTGATAGCCATATTTTGCATATCTAAACATTCTGTCAAAAGTCGAGAATGGAAACGCTAGTTCTTCAGCGGAATTGTCTATCACCAATCTCTTTTGGGATAAGTGTTGAAAAAAGTCTTTGTGATGGACGATCTCGTAAGAGAATTCAGGTTCGTCTTGTTCGTTAAAGCCATCAAACGATTTCCTAAAGGCAAACTTCGTTATTGTGAAATCGAACCTGTTTATAACTTCTTCCATAGTTCCGAATACTGACTTAATTAACTCGAAGCTTACTCCGGTCGAAACGTCTTTAAATCCCGTACATTTTTCATTCTGATATGTTTTTACAACATTCTCCCACTTTGTTACTTTCTTAATTGCTTCTTCGTAATTTGTTTTGTTATCAAAGAAGACATCAATATCTTTTGCTGGCACCTTCTCAAAAATATTCTTAAAGCATCCACCAGCGATAAACGACCCGTTCAACCCCCTTGTGTAATATGATACAAATGAAATTTCCCGAAGTTCGTCAAAGTCTCTTTCGATGAATTTATCCATGTTTACCTCCTGTAAGTTACCAATTCAATGCTCCAATTAGGGTATAGTCTTTTAACGTACTCAATTGCGTGATTCTTCATCGCTGTACGTTCTTCGTCTACTCCCTGATCCATTATTCTGTGACATGATGCACAGTGCGTTACTACGTTCTGTTCAATTCCCAAGCCGCCTTTTGACCTTGGGATAACATGACTATTGGGCATCGCTTGAGGTTCGCCACAATTGATGCAGCATTCACCGTCTCGCTCCCATACAATCTTTTTAGTTTTCTGTGTTATTTCTAAAGCTTTAGTTCTCTTGCTCATTTGCAATTACCTCAACTTCTATTCTTGGATTGGTCTTATCAACCAACACCGTATGATTGATTTGATTAATGTATTTCTGTCCGTCACCCTCGATTATTCCGTGCGACACCATTGCGTCCTGAATGAACTTGACCGCAAAGGTTATGTTATCAACGTCACGGCGTTTATTAGGCTCATGCCACGTGATTTCAAGGGTTATTGGGTATTTATTCACCTTAGATAGTTTGGCTTTCCTAAGGGCTTGTAAAATGATTAATTCATTTAATTTCTTGGACTTGTTACCGGCATATTTATTTGAGCGGTTTGACTTCGTATAATCGTTCAAGCCATCCAGTTTTCCTGGTATTGTGAATTTCATTCAACGCCTCCATATCTCGTGCTTTCATGCAATTCAACCACTTCGTAATCACCTGCCGAGTTTGCATCAATAAATTGTTGTGCTTGTTGCGCTGATAGATGCGTTTCTTTTGATCTATGTCCGTGTTCATACTCTGTGGAATTTTCCAACATAAATTCCAAAATTTCTTCATCGTAGTTGTGTTCAATTGCGTAAACGTCGTATCCTTTCGCACTTATTCCGTCCAACGTATAAGTATCTGTGGCATGAAAGATTTTCTTCTCAGTAAATATCCTCCATCCGCAATTCGGTACATCGTGATATAACTTGACTGGCGAGACTTTAGCGATTTTATAGTCGTAGAGTTTACCAATTTCTAATACATCAATATTCCGTACACCTAAGTCGAATAACGACTGCGCTAACCATTCGCAACAAACGAATCGAATCAACGGCTTATCCATCGCTATTTTACGGATTACATTTGGTTTGAAGTGGTCTTGGTGAATGTGTGTGAGCAAGACCAGTTTGATACTATCCAAGAATGGAGCGAGCGATTTATAACTCACTCCACAATCTACTAGGATGTTGTCATACAGAACTGCGTTGCCGCGACTGCCTGTGCTTATGACTGTTATCATTGCTCTAAATCTGCGATTGAACCTATTTCAGCATCAATAACTTCCGTCGCATGTATCGGTTCCTTTTGTTCAAAGATCTCTTGCTTAGGCTTCGTTAGTTCGTTTGGATCCCACGCTTCATCTGCATCTACCATTCCGCCCAAGTCCTCGACGAACGTTTCACGCAAAGCTCGAACTAACGCTACTTTTTCGACCATTGTCGCGCCCTTACTTGCCCAGTTGGAGTTTAGTTCTCCATCTTTTTTCTTCTGAGATACTTCATCAAATCCAACACTAATATATGTTGGATGTTCCCAGTCTTTGCGATAGACCTTCGCCCAACCTCCTACAAGTTCTTCGTTAGGAAGTTTGAAAGTTCCTTTTCGTTCCTCAACCTCTCCTTTCAAGTTGATAACGATAACCCCTTGTTCACGTCCGTTGTAGTTCTTGTGCTTGATTGCCCTTTTAAGGATTGCGTCTTTACCAA